>NZ_LSIA01000051.1:0-1954 GCF_001556015.1 Novosphingobium sp. CCH12-A3
GCGCAGGACATAGCCTTCGGCAACCTTGGGATAGTCCTTGTAGGTGAGCTTGATCCGGGCGGCATCGAAGCCTTCCGGGAACACCAGGAAGCCGCGCAGCGAGGGCAGCTTCATGATGTCGTCGGGGAGCACCAAAGGCTGCACTTCGGAGCGCGGGGTGATCGTCGCGGCGTCGCGGATGTTGGAATAGCCGTAGCTGTAGGCCTCATCCATCAACCGCACCTCGCGGTGCCCGATATAGTCCGAGCAGTGCTCGGCGGTGTCGCGGTCGGCTGCGGCGAGAACGAGCTTGGTCCGCGCGAGCGAAGCGAGGTTCTGCGCGCCTTCCTTGCCGTAGGTCTCGGCCAGCTTCGCGAAAGAATGGATGCCGAGCACGAAGGCACCACCGAAGCCGCGCGCGGTCTGCAGCCCGTCCTCGATCGCCGGCAGGCGGTGCAACGCATGGACCTCGTCGAAGAAGAACCAGGTGCGAAGATCGCGGGTGCGCGGCAGGCGCATCAGGGTGTGGACCGCAAGGTTCATCCACAGCGAGAGCAGCGCCCGGTTGAGCACCAGTTCGTTGTGCGAGGAGGTGATGAACAGGATCGAGCCAGGCTTGTTCCCGGCGCGGATCCAGTCGGAGATCGAGAAGCGCTCCTTGCCTTCGGGAAGGAAGCGCAGTGCCTGTGCGTTGGTGTTGAAGACGGCGCGAATGGATTCTGCCATCTTGGCGGCTTCGGGCGCGGTCAGCGGGTCGGCGACGGTGTGCTCGAGAAGTTTGTGAACCTCCTTGAGGTCGGCCATCATCAGGCGGCTCGCGAGCGACTGGTTGGTCGCCTCGCCTAGCTTGATCAGCTTGATGCAAGTCTCGACAAACAGCGTTCGCGCAGCCAGCATCCAGAATGGCTCGGCGCCTCCGCCATCGGCAGGCAGTAGAGCAGCGGCGATGCCGGTGAAATCGGCGTGGTTCGTCGCCTCAGCGAACACCGACCAGGATGGGCAGCGCTCATCCATCGGGTTGAGGATGATGTCGGTCTGCGGGTTGTAGAACGCCTCGACATAGGCCCCGGTGAGGTCGAACACGACGGCCCGGTCGCGCCGTGCGCGCATCTGCGCGATGAGCGCCCGCATCTGGGTCGTCTTGCCCGTACCGGTCGAGCCGATCATGATCGTGTGGGCCTGCTCGGTCCGCCAGGGGAAGGGCACTCCCGCGATCGAGTAGACGTGATGGATGCCCGCTTCCTTGCGCGTCGCGAGGCTCATTTTCATGACCTCGTCGAAGCTCTTGCCAGGCAGGCGCTCGGCGATCTCTGCGCCGAGCATGTCGCGGTTATGAGCGTTGATGACCTGGCCAAGTTCGGCGGCATCGACCAGCATGGCGCCGCGCTGGTGCCGCTCCTCTAGGATCGACTTTCCGCGCCGCTTGGAGAAGTCGACGAACCACACCGCGATCGGCACGGCGACGAAGAGCGAGATGAACAGCGAGCCCCAGATTGCCCGCATCAGCTTGTTCCAGGCGATGACCACATCGGGGTGCGAGGCAACCATGCCGACAGGCGCCCGGACGACTTCGCCGGAGGGGAGGGTGAGGTTGAGGATCTTGCGGGAAGAGAACTCCATGAAAGTCCATCCAGCGGCGTAGATTCGCATCAGGATCATCTGGATCTCTTGCTCATCGAGCAGCAGTGCGAGGACGATCGAAAGCGCGATGCAGAAGGTGAAGAACCATACCAGCAGGGGCATCTTCGCCGAGGCAAACCACATCATGAATTCGTGAGTGATGAGCTGCGAGCCGCGGGTGAAATCGCCGGCGTTGCGCGGCATGTTCCCGCGCTCGGAATGGTGTTGCAGCTTGCCCGGCCGCGCCCGGTCGGACCAGGTGTCAGGACGCGGCACAGAGCGCCTCCATCCGGCGTTCGGCTTCGGTGATCAGAGCGGTATGGGCATCGGGGTACTGGCGCTGCACGATGAGGTC
>NZ_LSIA01000052.1:0-680 GCF_001556015.1 Novosphingobium sp. CCH12-A3
GCGCCTGATACTCGAACAGGTTGAGCAGCACCTGCCCGAAATTGTTGCCGCCGCTGTCCTTCATCATGATGTCGCGCGAGCGCGCCATCTCGCCGCCGGGAAAATCCCGATCGGCGAAGTGGTCGCCTGGGGGCGGCGGCGGGGGCGCATTGCCGGCCGGAAGTGCGGTGCCGATCATTTGCATGCCGGGCATGGCGGGCGTTCCCGGCGTCGCTGTCTGGCCATGCTGCGCATGGTCCATCCCGGGCATGTCGGGCATCGCGCCGTCCTGATGCTGGGAGTGGTCCATGCCCGGCATCTCCGGCATTGCGGGAGACGTGGATTGCGGCTGACCGGCCGCATTTGCTTGCGCCGCGGGAGTGGTCTGGTGCTGCGAATGGTCCATTGCCGGCATGGTGTCCGGCGCTGGCTTCTGAGCGCGCGGCCTGGCAGTGGGCTTGGGGCGCGGCGCGGCGGCCTTGTCCTTCTTTTTCTCCTGCGCCGGCCGCGCCCCGCCCGGCGGCGCCATGCCGGGCATGTCGTGCATCGAATGATCCTGGGCAAAGGCGGGTGCGGCGGCGAGAAGGGCGATCGCGCTCACCAGCGGCGTGAGGATGCGGGTCATTGCGCGTCTCCCTTCGGACGCACGCTCACGACCCGCATCATCCCTGCATGCATGTGGTAGAGGAGATGGCAGTGGA
>NZ_LSIA01000053.1:0-40339 GCF_001556015.1 Novosphingobium sp. CCH12-A3
GATCAAGCTCACCTACAAGGACTATCCCAAGGTTGCCGAAGGCTATGTCCTGCGCGCGCATGTCGAGCCGATCGAGTTCGCGCGTGACGCCGACGATGACGCGGAAGGCCAAACCGGCGGGCGCGAAAACAAAGATGAAATTGAACTCTTCCCTGCACCCGCGATCGACGACGAACCGGCAAAGCCCTGTCCCGCTCCCCGACAGGAAGAGCTGAACTTTGCCGCCGCGCAGGCCGAGCCCACGGCAGCGCCGCAATCCAGCCTCGGGCGCTCGATGATCGCCAGCGCCGAGATCGTGAAGAGCGCGTCAACTGCGCGCGCCAACGAGCCCGAAACCGCATCCAAAGCCCCCCGCAGTGCGGCCCTTAAGCTCCCCGCCCAGCGGGCCACGCAGGCTGCGCGCGAGCTTGCCGAAGCGATCGACCGCGAGGCCGCGGACGGACGGGGGAAGGAACCGTCGCGAGAGCCTGAGCTCGATACCCCCTCCCCTGACGGCGGCATGGAGATGTAGGCCATGCACTCCATCGCATCCGTCAGGTCGTCAAGCGGCGCAGCCGACTATTTCGCGAACGACAACTACTACACGGCCGATGAACACGCGGAAGCCGGGGTCTGGGGCGGCGAGGGTGCGCGCGCGCTCGGACTTGAGGGCCAGGTCGAGCGCGATCAGTTCGCGGCGATTTTGAATGGGCGGCTGCCCGACGGCGAGATGGTGGGTCAGGTCGAGGGGCGTCGTCTGGGTCTCGACCTTACCTTCTCGATGCCCAAGTCCGCTTCGATCCTCGCACTGGTGAGCGGCGACAAGCGCATCCTCGATGCGCACCTCGCCGCCGTAAAATCGACGATGTCTCAGCTCGTCGAAAAGCAGTTTGCCGAGAGCCGCAATTACGACCGCTCGCGCAGCGGCGAGCCACAAAAGACCGGCAATCTCGTCTATGCGCTGTTCGCCCACGACACGAGCCGTGCGCTCGATCCGCAGGGCCACATCCATGCCGTCGTCGCCAACCTGACCCGCGATCCGAAGGGTACCTGGAAGGCGCTGTGGAACGGCGAGATCTGGAAGAACAACACGACGATCGGCCAGTTCTACCATGCCGCCTTCCGCGCCCAGTTGCAGAAGCTCGGCTACGAGACCGAGGCCGCCGGCAAGCACGGATCGTTCGAGATCAAGGGCGTGCCGAGGGAGGTCATCAAGGAGTTCAGCCAGCGCCGAGAAGACATCCTGACCAAGGTCGAGGAACTCGGCATCGCTTCCCCGCAGGGGCAGGACCGGGTGACGGTCATTACCCGCGATCCCAAGCTCGCCGTCGAGGACCGCGCAGCACTCGTTCAGGCATGGCAGGATCGCTCCGCGGCAGTGGGATTCGACGGCAAGGCGCTCATCGCCGAGGCCAGAGCCCGCGCCGAAGTACAGGCACGCCCAACCTTCCGTGAAACCGCGACCGCGGCGCTCGGTGAAGTCTCAACCCGGATCGGCGCCGCGCTGCGCACGCCGAGCCCGCTGGCGGTGAGCGGCGCGGCAGCGTTGTTCCTCCCCGCCGGCACGCTCAAGGCACAGCACGCCACCGCATCCGCAATCCGCCACCTGTCGGAACGCGAAGCGACGTTCTCGCCGCAGGCGATCCTCAGCGCCGCGCTGGGCTTCCAGATCAAGAGTCTCGAAGGAGGCGCCGTCGTCGAACGGATCGGCGAACTCATTCGCGATGGTCACCTGATCCCGGGCAGGTCGGAGCGGCTCGACGGCCACTTCGACCTGGTGACGACGCCGGCCGCGCTCGCGATGGAGCAACAGATTCTGGACCGCATCGATGCCGGGGCCGGAAAGGGCCGCGCGTTCATGCCGCCCGAGCAGGCCATGGCGCGGCTGCAGGAGGCGGCGCGCGAGCTTGGGCAGGCCCGCGCCGGGGTCGATACCTGGCAGCTCAACGAGGGACAGCTCGCAGCCGGCGTCGCGATCCTCTCCGGCACCGATCGCTTTCTCAATGTCCAGGGCGTGGCGGGCGCGGGCAAGTCGACGTTGCTGGGCGCGCTTGACAAGGTCCTGAGTGATGATGGCGTCAGGCTCGTTGGGCTCGCCTTCCAGAACAAGATGGTCGCGGACCTGCGCGGTGGGGGCGGCCAGGGCATGTCGGCCGAGCAGATGCGCGAGGCGGGGATCGAGGCCTACACGATCGCGAAGTTCCTCAGCACCTACGGCAGGGCTGCGGCCGCGGGATCGGGTGAGCGCTTCGAAGCCGCCAAGGCGGCGCTCGCCAACACGGTCATCATCACCGACGAAAGCTCGATGGTCTCCTCGCGCGACATGCTGCGACTGACCGCGCTCGCCGAGCAGCTCGATCTCGCCAAGGCACCCTTCATGGGCGACCGCCAGCAATTGTCGGCCATCGAACAGGGCAAGATGTTCGCCGTCAGCCAGGCCGCGGGGCAAGCAACCGTGCGGATGGACGAGAACATCCGCCAGAAGAACTCGCCCCTCCTGCTGGCGGTCGCCGGGCTCTCGAACGAAGGCCATGCCAGCCTGGCGCTCGACCTTCTTGCCGCTCACGGCCGGGTGATCGAAGCAGGGCCCGACCATGTGGCTCGTGCAGCCGACATATGGCTGTCGCTCAGCCCCGATAAGCGCGAGGCGACCGCGATCTTCACCGCCGGGCGCGATGACCGCGCCGAGATCAATGCGCGGGTCCAGGTGGGGCTGCTCAAGGAGGGCGCCCTTACCGGGCCGGGTGTCACGCTCACTACTCTGCAGAGCGCCAACACCACGCGCGAGGAACTGCGCTTTGCCTCAACTTATCGGGTGGGCCAGGTGTTCGACGCGCGGATGGACGTGCGCGAACTGGGGCTGAAGCGCGGGGAGTACGAGGTCTGCGAGATCCGCAAGGACGGCAAGGTCGTGCTCGAGGCCGGGGGACGGCGCAAGGCCATCGATCCTGACCGGCTAGACCCCGATCATCGCTTCGACCGGATCGGGCTCTACGAGCAGAGAGAGCTCAAGATTCATGACGGCGAGACCGTGTTCTGGCGCGACCAGGATGGGGCCCGCGACATCGCCAAGTCGACCTATGCGACCGTCCTCGAGGCCCGGCCTGAAGGTGTGCGGGTCGAGCTTGCCGACAAGAGGCAACTGGTGCTCGCACCGGGCGATCCGATGCTACGCCGGCTCGACCTTGGCTATGCGCTCAATGCCCACATGGCACAGGGCATGACGAAACCGGAAGCGATCGAGGTTATATCCTCCTCGCAGCGCAACCTTGCGACCCAGCGCACGCAGAATGTGCTCAACACCCGTGCGACCGACGACATGATGGTCGTCACCAACGACCTCGAGGGCCTCAAACAGCAGCTCGACCGGACGCCTGGGAACAAGACCTCCGCGCTCGAGGTGACAGGCAAACTTGAGGTCGAACCCCGCCACCACAATCCGGTCAATGCCCGGAAGTTGCCGGAACTTAGGATGAGCGCAGATCTCAAGGCGAAGCTCGACGCGGTATTGGGGCCAGCATCCGAAGCTCCGGTCAGGCAACTCCCCGTGCCAGAAAAGTCGCTGGGACTCGATCTGTGAAGTTGTCCCAGTGCATGGGCAGCCTTTCGCACTTCGGCGTTCAGACGAGCTTTGTCGAGGCGTTGAATGACAATGCCGGTTGCCCTTGCATTGCTCATGGATCGTCGCTTCCGAGCCATGATCTGCGGGGACAGCGCGCGCTTTCGCTTCCTGCCCGTAAGGGCAAGACGGCGCGGTCCGGGTTGCCTCCCACCGGGCCGCGCCAATCCTTCACCCAGACACTACTGGGAAGAAAGCGGCTCGGCAGGCTAAGGACGAGCATGTCGTCCGGTCTGCGGGCGGCTGCCTTCCGACCAGATTGCGCCATCCATGACCTACGACGCCATCCCGCCCCCGTGTCTCCAGGTACCACGACGGCACTACCGCACCGGGAGCGCGTAGGCCGATAGTGCCGGACGAAGACAGGCTGTGCTGGCGGCTTGGGTTTGTCGACGAATGAGCGGTGGAGGTCAGCGGGCGGGGCCGGGTGTGAGGACGTATTGTCGATGTCGACCGGATCGAGGTCGAATATGTCGAGATGCAGTTGGGTCTGAGTAGCCCGGGTCAGCTTTCGGTAAGTGTCTCACTTGCCTTCAGCAGGGCATTCCAATCCTCGGGCGGGTTGCCCTTGTCGAGCATAGCCCTGAAGACGGCATAGGCGTCGTTCTTCGCGCCATAGGTGCGAAGCGTGTCACTATCGTTGACCCATGCGAAGATGATGATCTTTGCGGATGTCGAATAGCGGAAAAACAGGCGGAATCGCCCATTTCCGAACTTCGCCCGGAACCAGTGCTTGCGGGACGGGCCCAGCGTCCCGCCCTGTCGGAATTCGGGGCGGGCTGGATCGACGGGGATTACCTCAAACATCAACTTGCGAAGCGCCGTGAGGAGCTTCGCGTTGGCAGTCGATGCGTATCCGCTGGGATCCTTCGCACGGGCGCGTTCGACAGCAAGCGTCAGCTTCTCCAGTTGGTCGAGGAAAAGCGGATGGGTGTAGAGTGCCCATCCATTTAAGGTCATTCCTTCAAGCATTGGGTGCTTGCTCAAAGGTCAACGTCGCCATCAATTGCCTCATCGAGATCGACCGGAACATGGGCAGTCAGCGAAGTGATGCGTGCAGCCAATTCCGGGCCAAGGGCCTTCACCGCTTCGGGATGGCGTTTCAGATCGGCTGCCAGAAAGCTCAGGAAACTGTCGATTGCCGGATCCTCGTCGATATCGGCACGGCACACGGTGACCCCCGCATCGCTCACCCGAAAGGCAATGCGGCCGCCATAATCGACACCCAGCGCCTGACGCACAGCCTTGGGTATCGTGGTCTGTCCTTTGGCGGTAATGGTGCTGATTTCCTCGAGTGAGATCGCCATGATGCTCTCCATTCCCGAGGAATGGTAAGGAATAATTCTTACCCCGTCAAGGTTCGTACCAAGATCCACTCGCCTCTTCGTTGTCCATTAACCGCACTTTGTCGGAGAATATCCGCCATAATCTCTGCACCATTGTCCATCACGGCCTTATGCGAAATGATTGGACGCTTCACGCTGAGCAGCGTGAGGGTTCAGAAAGGGCGCGGAGCTTTCCCTTTTCCTGGCAAATCATTGAAAATCCTGCGAGAACCGGATATGATCTTGCCAGTGCAAGGAGCGCCGCCATGGACCACAATCGTTATGGCCTTGATGGCTTGCCGATCAATGTGAAAGGCATCAATTGCGACCGTGTGACTGGTGAGCGCTTGTCGGCTCCTGACACCTCACCGGCCCAGGGAGAATTTGCTCTCGAGCCGTATTCGATTGCGTTCGTCGTCTTGGCGATCGCCTTTTTGGCGTTCTTTGTGATTGCGGGAAAACTGCTCGGATAGTCAGCTAACTCTTCCGCTTCGCCACATGTAAATGGTCTTTAGCTGGCGCATCCGGGAACCTTTCAAAATCGACCGCATAATTCGGGCCCAGGCGTGCGCGCACGCGTTCGGCCCACTGCTCCCCCTGTAGGTCGGAGATGTTGTGTCCGCGGAAATCGAGCGCCCGATTGTCGTAGTGCGCCGAGCCAGAAACATGCTGGGAGCTGTCATTTCCGGATGTGACTACCGGGCGCGGCAGTCCGAGCGCTCTCGCCTCTTCTGCCACTACCCCCATGGCAGGGACGAGATCGCCGTCCATTCGGCCGAGCCGCGCCCCCGATTTGACGCCCATACCCAGCTCGCGCGCCAATCTGGCGCCGTCGACCGGACCATTGGGTGCCGGGAGCAGTGTGCCACCTTCGAGCGGCGAAGCGACTAGCGACGGCGAGCTATCGGCAGGCGGAAGCGATGCGGCTTGCGGCATGCCGAGATCGGTATGGCTGCCAATCTTGCCCTTCCCGGCGATCGCCGGGACGTCGCCCAGCTCCTCGATCCGGCGGTTCCTGAGGTCGCTCATCAGGTCGTCCATGATGTAGCTGATCGCCTGATCGCGCCGTGCCATGTCGCGGTAATCGAGCCGCGGGTTGGCAATGTCTGGCAGGTGCCACTCGGGATGCTCGCGCTGCAGTGCCTCGTATCGATCCTGGATCAGGTTCGACATGTCGCTCGAGACCTCGAACCCGTGGCTTTCCGCATAGCTTGCTTCGTTCATCATACGGGTGCCGATCTCGCGGTAGCGCCCCGCAGCGGCGCGGCGTTCCTCGGCTTCGGAGACCCGCCAGTCGGTGCCTTCGCTGCTGGTCCGGCTCTGGCTCGCATCAGTGTAGTCGGAGTTCTGGCTGAACGTGCCCGAAGAATGGACATCCCCGCTGTTGCCGCTGACCACGACCCGGCTGCTGACGTCCTCGGATTTGTCGGTGCCGCGAGTAGTCTGGTTCGTTACCGAGCGCTCGCTACTAATTCGCGAATCTTGGCCCCATTCCTTTCTTCCGTATCCATTGATGCCGAGCGACCCCGATAGGCCCGCGCCTTTGGAACGAGAGGCGCCTTCCCCTTTCCCACTTGCGTTAGGCGTGGTCTCATCGCCGCCGCCTGCTCCCGGAGAGGAGGCGCCCAAGCGCGCACCAAGGCCAAGAGAGTAACCAAAAGAACGATTTTCAAAGTCCGAATACGAACGGCTATTGCCCTGCCGCAGGATCAGATCATCGTTGGTCACCTCCCGCGTCGACTTCCCGGCCGAGCCTTCGACCATGACATTGCCTCCGACATTGTGGGTGTCGGATGCGCGCGATCCGTGTTCGCTGCGGCTGCCGGTCACCTGGCTGTTGGCGGCAACCGCACTGCCGAAGGTTCCGTGCGTGCTGCTCCAGGTCGCCGAGGTGCCGTTCTCGATCCGGTCGGCCTCATTGAGGTACCACTGGCCCTGATTGCGCAAATCGCTGGCATAGCCCCGCGTCATCGAGGCCTTGAACGGCAACTGCGAGATTGCTCCGCTGGTGTCGATCACCCGCGCGCCGCTGCCAAAGGCATGAACCATCGCGCCATCGTCGCTTCTGAGGCCCATGTGGCTTGCACCCACAGCCAGATTGGGGGCCTGGTTCCACTGCGCCATCTGGCGGTTGTTGACGTTGAAGTTGCCATGGCTGACGTCGCCGAAGGCATAGTTGCCGGTGGTCCGTTCGGCGGCGGCTGCATCCGCTGCTCCCTGGGCAGGTGCCAGCATCGAGCCCATGCTATGTGCGACCGATATAGTCCCGCGCATGACCATCAAGGCAAGGACTGGTACCGACATCATTAGGAACCCGGCCATCGTCGCGATGTCCTGGTTCACCCCGGCAATGCCGGACCAGTTGCCAAGCGTCACGCCGCTTCCGGCAAGCGCGCGTGACTGTGCCGCAAGGCGGTCCATGACGAAGCTGTGGATCAGGACATAAATCGGTCCCCACGCAGCGAGGTAAAAGAATCCCGCGAAGTAGCCCTTCAGTGTCGCGATTCCGGTCCGCGGAAACAGCAGCAGCGGAAAGACCACCGGGAACAGGGCGTAGAACACGACCGTCAGAACGACATTGAGGACCGGAATCCAGATGAGACCCTGCTCTGCAGCCGTGGTCATTGCATTGCGGGCTTGAAAATCGGCGCGCTGCAGCGCGAAAGCATCGGAATCGACGTTCCCAAAATCCAGCTGCGCGGCCTCGAACGCATCGACCATGCTCTTCTGGCGCAGGATCTGATTTCGTGAAGCCGAGGTGCCGGTCAGCAGCTGCGAGATTACCGGCAAGTCTGCTGCGAGCTTGCTGCTCGCTGCGGCCGATGCGAGCTTGGGATACAGCGTGCGCGCAAACGGGATGGCCGCCGCGTCGATCTGTCCGTTCCACTGTGCGTTGAGGGTTTGCCAGGCCTGTGCGCAGGTCTTGCCCTCAATGTCGGTTGCGCCCCCGGTATCGGTCAGGAACTTCATGCCGCGATTGGTCGCGGCATTCACGCCGAACTCGGCCCAGAGGTCGCTGGACTCACTGAGGACCTTGAGACTGCGAGTGCCCAGGAGGATGTCGTAGTAGGCGCACTGCTTGAGAAAGCCGTCGAGATTGGCGCGGAAGACCGGATCCCGAATCTCGAACGCACGTGTCCTGTCCCACAGCCGGGCGCCATAGACAAAGCCGCTGGTCGAGTAGTTGAGCGCCGAAGGCATCACGAAGACCGTTTCGGCCGTGCGGGTGAAGTAGTCGCTGATCTGGCTGGTGAACGAGGCCATCATGCCGAGACCGATCGGCACGTTGGCAACGTTGGCAGGACCAAGGCCGGGATTGATGCGATCGGTGACCTTGACCGTCACGGTTGGCACCATCAGCACGAGGTAGATCAACGTCGACTGAATGAACCAGCGCAGCCACACCCGCCAATCGAGGTCCATCGCGGTGATCAAGAGGGCATAGGTCAGCCCCATGACCATGCAGACCCTGAGCAGCGAGCGAAAGCCGCCGGACCCCGTCCAGGTCGCCACCGCGTTGAAGGTGTTGACGAGAAATTCGCCGCCGCCGACCGTGAAGACTTCGAGCATGTGCCGCTCTCCCCTTGGCGTGACGTTTCCGGAACCTACTGGACCTGGGTTCCGAGCGACCGCGAGAAGCGCAATGCCGCCGCCATTTGCGGCGAGAGCTGACTGCGCAGGGTCTTCTCGAGCATCTGCGTGCGCTGGATCAGGGCGAAAGTCTGGTCGAAGCGCTGCGAGGTGCGCGCCGCGATGCCGAGGAAGTTGCGGCGGGTTTCGTAAAGGCCCTCACGCCATTCGCGCAAACTGTCCGCATCGGCCCCGTTGAAGTCCGAGCGGGCGTTCACGGCCATGTCGATGAAGCGCATGGTCATGGTGGTGACGAGGTCGACCGCCACGATTTCGGAAAGGTCGTTCAATTCCTGAGCCGAGATGCTGAACTCGGCTGCGGCACTCACCGTGATGATCTTGTAGACGGGCACGCTGGCCATGCCGAGCAGCTGGATCTCGGCGGGTGTAAGCGCAGCGCCCGGGTCGCGGACCTTGCGCGCCATGCTTTCTATGAGGGTGCGGACGCGCGCCTTGATCGCCGCATTGGAACCGATCACCATTTGGACCTCAGACGGGTGCATGCATGCAGCACTGTCACTGCCGCAGGTGAGGACCTTATGCGGGCTTGATGCTGTGCCATCGAGCATCGCGCTGATCAGCGCAGCATCGGCAGGACCAATGAACTGAACCCGCGGCTTGCCCTCGTTTCCGGCGGGATCATAGATGACCGTGCCAACCAGTGTCATCAGGAACTCGCGAAACTGCGTGTCGAAACCACCGTATTTGCGGGAGAGCGCCTTCCAGGTGTAATTGTTGGGCATGCCGGCAAGCTCGCCCATTGCGGGATCGGAGTTCGCGGCCTTGAGGCTCTCGCGCTGCCCGCCGTTGTTGCATTGCTGGCGCGCACGCGCCCAGTCGGCAACCGCGCCCTGGCTATTGGGGATCGCTTCGCAGACCACTGAGGAGGCGGTATCGCTGGTTGGCCACAGGCCGCCAACGAGCGCCTGCGCGGTCTCGCAACTGGCAATATTCATCTGGTTCATCTGCTGAACCTTTTGTGCGAGCTCATCCATCACCTTGCCAATTTCGGGTGAGATCGTGTCGATCGCGAGCTTGAAGGCAAAGCCCAGAGCATTGTTGGCAGTGGCTTTCATCATGGCGACGAGCTCGGCAGTGTTGATGAAGGAGAATGAGCCCGAGAACAGGTCGATACCGCCACAGCCGGCGCGGGCATGAGGCAACTGGAGATTGAAGGGCTGAATGCTCTTTTGCGGAAAGCGCGACCACACCGTGCCCATCGAGTAGTAGCCTGCGGACTGCCCGCGATAGGCGCTGGGGCCAGTGACATTGGCGGCAGCGCCCATCTCGCTCATGAAGCTCGACATCTCGCCCTCAACCCCGGCGCTTGCGGGCATCGGCGTTCCGAGAAGGAGGGCACTGCCCGCAACGATGCTGGTCAGGTACCTGCCCCGGACACGACGCCAAGAGAACCGGTCTCTCATTAGAAGTCGCTCCCGCTCTTGACCGTGGTCAGCTGGAACACGCGGTCGAAAATCTCGTCCTGACTTAAAATGCCGTAGCCGATCGGCATGGGGCGCCGGGTCACGCTGTCGAACAGGACCAGGGCCGGTACTTGCCGGTCGCTGCCGAGCCCGAGCCGCTCGTACTGTCCGCTGTCGACCATGTAGTCATGGAATGTGGCCGAGGGGCCACCGTCCATCGAGACTGCCAGCACAGGCAAGGCATAGCGATCGCTCAGGGCCTTGAGGATCGGAGCGAAGATGTCGCAGGCCCCGCAACTCGAAGCAAAGAAGTAGAAGACGCCGTAGCGGCGACCGAGTTCGGCCATGACATGATCGCGATCGGCCTTGCGCTGGTCGATCCAGGCACGCTTGCCGAGCGTAGAGACCGGCCGCTGCAAGGTGTAGTCGAGCCCTGGGTCCTGCCACAGCACACGCTGCCAGACATCGGCAAAGGTCGAGGAGCGATCAAGCTGCGCGCGCTGGAAGCGGATGTAGGAGGTGACGTTCTCGGGACTGGGATCAAGGATCGCCCTCGCCTTGAGCTTCTCGAGTTCGGCACCTATGGCCGCAAGCGTTGCCCGCGGCGAGGTCCTGCTAGGTGCAGGTGCAGGCTTGCGCTCCGGGGGATCGCAGTAGAACCAGGTGCCGAGCTGCCGTTCAGTGCAATAGAGCGCATCGGGGTCGCGGCGAATCTCGATTTCGCTGCTCTCGCTGGGCGCTGCATGGCCTTGCGCTGCAAGTCCGAGAACCATCGCCAGGCCGGTCGCACCAAGTGGCCGAAGGATTGTTGTCGACGTTGGCATGGCGTGCTCCTTTCGCATCACTCGCGTGCGGGGTTATGGCTGGGCCTGGCCGTAGAACTGGCCAATGCGGTTCTGGACTTCGACCAGCATCGCGGCCTCCTCGGGGAGGCGCGCGGCTTCGGTGAAGTCGGCGTAGATCTCGGAAAAGTTCATGACCGACAGGTCGAGCTGCTGGAACTCGAAGACAGTGAAGCCTTCGCAGCTTTCACTCTTCGGCCGCCCCCAAGGCTTGCGGAGTTGCACCCGGCCCTGCTCCTGCAGGATGCGGGTCAGCTTCGAGGCAAAGCAGCAGTAGGCGTCGCGCTTGGTCACGCAGACGCCAAGCACCTTGGAGGAACAATAGGTCCCGACCTTGTGGCACAGGCCGGCATCGTCCTTCTTGTCGAGTTGCTGTTCGGCGGCGCTGCACAGCCACGGCGTCAAGATCGGGGCGCCCTTGCCAGTGCAGCAGTTGGAAATGCCGAAGATCTTCTTGGCACAAGTCTCGCGGCTGCCCTTGAACAGCGACAGGTCATTCTCGCTGAATTCGGCATTGGCCTGCCCCAGGGCATGGAGCCCGACCAGTGCATCCTTGAACTCGTCCGATGCCTCGCGCTCGACCGTCTCGCATTCGCCATCAAGGCAATAGATGTCGCCCGAGCAGAGGTATTGCTGAGGTTCGATGACTGAGCCCGGAACCGGGCAGGAATAGCTGCGCTCGGTGACCTTGCAGGACCCACCCGGATCGGGCGGATCGTCGAGACAGATCTCGCCGGTCTGTCGGCACCCGGGCGTGGCTTCGATCGCGCCGCAGTCGTTGTTGCCACCAGTGGCCTGGCTGCACACAGAGGTGCGTGTCTTTTCCCAGCAGGCTTGCCGCACCGGAATGCCGGCGATGACCCGGGTTTCGTCGGGCACGCTGCAGATCTCGTTGGTTAACGTGCAGTTTTCCGGATCAGCAGTGCAGGGACTGGTGGTCCATTGCGCGGTGAACCACCGCGTGTCGCTGCGCTCGGGCTGGAGGCCAGGCACCAGGGCGTTGCAAGCGTAGGCCTCCTCCTCTGGCGCCGTCTCGATACAGCGCAGCTTGCCACCGTTGATGGGATCGCCTGCAAAGTCCCAGGAAAGGCAGAGGTCCCGCTCGACGAGACCGGCCGATAGGGCATTTGTGCGCGTGCACGAGGATTTGCCGAGATCTGGCGTACACTGCTGCAAGCCCGTGAGGTATTCTTGCGGTGCCCCAGTCGCTGGATCTACGCTCAGAGCCTGTGCAAGCCCCGAGCGATTGCAGCGATAGACGTGACCACTCGCTTCAAAGGCCCCGACAGGTGGCGGCGCGGTCGTTGTACCCACAAGGAAAGCGTCCGGATCGGAAACGGCCGCATTGCAAGTATAGGAGGTAACGGTGAGGCCGTACTCGGGGACTGGCGTGGTGCCAGTGTTACGACACTGTCCCGCAACAACCAGGGCTCCGCAGCCGTTGTACGTGGGTGACGCGACGCAGACATACTGATAGTCGAGGGCCTCCCAAGGCTTGACCTCAAGCGTGGTCTTGCAGCTCTGTTCATGCTCGACGATGCTTTCGCCGATGTTGCAGGTCATCTCGACACTGCCGGGCGCACTCGATCCCGCCGGCAGAGGTGTACAGGCCCCGGCGCTCCCGCCGGTCTCCACACCCTCGACAAAGCGGGTCGGTTCCTGGGCGATGGCGGCGGCGCGTGCCAGGTCCTCGCGCTTGACCTCGATACGCGGGCGCGACGTGGAATTGGCCGTGCGCCAGGCTTCGCTCTGGCTGGCCGCGATCGCACCGTCCGTGGCCAAGGCATCGGCATGGTCGTAATAGCGGGTCGCTTGCGGATAGTTCGGGGCGTAGCCCGGGATCTGTGCCGCTGCACCCGGAGCAGCAGTCAGGCCCTGGTAGCTCTGCCGCAACGCGCTGCCCAATTGTCGCGCCTCCGCCTTTGCCTGGGCAGCGGACGTCGGCCCTACCGCCGTTGCCGGGGGTGGACCCGCCTCCGGTAAGGCGGGGGCCGGCGCGGTTGACAGTGCCGGCAGAGCTTCGATCACATCGTCCGGTGGGGGGATGATAATCTGCGCAGAGGCGTTCGCCGCGACAGCGACTTGGCCTAGCGCGGCCAGACCGGCGAACAGAGCCGGGCCCTTCATTGCCCGCGCCCTTTCTCCAACTGGTCCAGCGCAATCCGCGCGACTGCCGCCCCAGGTTCATTGGCGGCAGCAAAGCTCTCGAGCGCATAAGCGAGGCTGACATTGCCGGTCATACGTGCATGGGCCGGCACCGCGATGGTACAATCGAGACCGTCACAGAGCTCGTAGCCGCCTTCTGCCACGACGAAGGTGGGCGCGGCATCTATGCGGAAGGCGCGGAACAGCCGCGGATCGATCGCGATGTGCGCCTCTTCCTGCTCCCTTGTGACAACGCGCATCAAGCCTTGGGCAAAAGCCTTGACGCTGTTGTTCGGAAAGCCCCTGAAGACAACGATACCCCCGGCCTGCGTGGTATCGCGCACCAGGTGCTGGAGCGAGGCTTGCGGCATCGACAGGCTGGCAAAGACGAGCAGCAAGGGCCCCTCGCCCATCGGTACTCTCGCGTTTGCGGCAGCACCATCAAGGATCGCGTCGAAATCAACCGCGCCAGCTGGAGCGCGGGCGCTAAGCGCCTCCTGCCCGCGTGCGGAGTTCTGTTGCGTTTCGGCGCGGACCTGCTCTGCCGCACCACTCTGCGCCTCGGCTTTTTTCAGCGCCATCGCGACAAGCGCTTCAAGCTCGTCAGTGCTGGCGCTGTTCCTTGCGCGAATGGCTCCGAGATCAAGCCCGTCAATGCTCTGCGCTGTCACTCCCGATACGGCAGCAAGCATCGCAAGTCCGAAAAGACGCGGTGCAAGGCGAGCCGTCAGCCGCAGCGTTCTGCGTTCGAGAGGGACGCACTGCGACTTCATAAAGCGCAACAGTTGCGTTTGCGCCAGACGAGGTAGCCGAAATCCTCGCCTTTGACCGGGTAACTTTTGCCGGTCTGCGGGTTGATCGTGGTGGCACCGAGCGGTGCGCAGGCGTAGCGGCCTTTCACCGTTGCCGTGGGATTGGTCATCTGGAGGCGGTACTGCTGCTTGCGCATGACCGGCATCAGGTACTTCGAACACAGGGCGCTGGACCCCATTGTGCCCCAGGCAAGACCGCTGCGGTGCATCTTGTAGAGCATCCGCGTGGCAACCAGGCGCGAGGCTTGGACCGGGGTGACATGTGCAGCGACATGACCGTTCAAGGGATACATGCTGCCGTTGCAGCCGGCGCACCAGAACAGCTGGTCGATCGGCAGCTTCGCGGTCGATGCGACGCAGTCGGCAGCACAAGCCGCCGTAGAAGCAGGATTGGCGAATAGAGCGACCTCGGGATTTAGGATCGAGGTCAGCGCGGAATCCTGCCAGAGCGGATCGAGCTCCGTGACATAGGCGATGTCGAAGGTCGTCTGCTCGAAGCAGAGGAAATCGGTCAGGATCTCCATCCAGTAGAGCAGCGGGTAGACGTAGTAGTGCGCCTGCCACTGCGAACTGTTCTGCGCCTTTCCGCCCACCTGGCTTGCACCCTGGACATGGCCGCCGCCGATGTCAAAACCGGGGTCGAGGCGGACGCCGCCGAGGTTGGGGAAGCACCACGGTTTGTTGGTGACATCGACCAGCCTTGCCGGCTCCCAGAAGCCGATCGAAATTCCGATGCGCGGGATCGGGCTGCCACAGGCGCAAAGCGGAAACGAAGGATTCCTCGGGTCGGGCCGTGAGCCTTTCCAGATCGCCAGACCGCCGACCGACAGTGGAAACAGGCAGGACCAGCAGACATCGGTGATCGGATTGACGAAGCTGCCATGGCACGGCGCGCCCGCCGCCCTCGCCGGGGTCATGGTCCCCAGGAGGAGCGCCAACGAGAGCAGGACGGTGCGAAGACTTCGGTTCATGACACCGGGCTCTCCCGGATTGTCGTGTCGGGAATTGGTATCTCGGAAACCTGAAGCTGCCCGCTGGCTGCAGAGACGACCGCAGGCGTGTGGCGGATGCCGAAGCGGGCAACCAAGGCACCGCGCTGATCGAACCAGAAGCGGCGCTGGAAGGGTTTCATCGCATCGAAGGGCGAACCGGCAACGAAAATGACCTTGGCTTCGTTCGGCTTCCAGTAACGCGTGGCCCAGTCGAGCTCCGCCGTTCGGCGGCCATCTACGAAGACCAGATCCGTTGGCAGCGGAACAAGATCCAGCGGATTGACACGCGTGCCCTTTGCGGCAATGCGTTCGCCATTGGCGCCGATCACGTCCTGCTGGAGCACGAAGGATGGATCGAACAGCCACTCGCGGCGCTCCTGCGCGGGACTCAGGCCTGCCACGAGCGCTGGCCGGCGCACGCTCGCGATCGCTGTGTCCTGCATTCGGGCCTGTAGTTGCGCGATGCTGCCTGTGGCCTCGAGCGTGTGTAATCGCGTGGCAATGACGGTCAGCATGTCGGTTTCGATGATCGGAAAGATCTCGCCCATCCTGCCATGATCAATTGCGGCAGCGGGCACAGATCCGCCGACAAAGCCCACGACCACAATGCCCGCCATGCCGGCAAAGCCCGCAGCAAGACGGACCGCGCCGGTAATGCCCCTCGTGCGTTGGACCCACGACGTGCTCGTCTGGCGCGTCATAAGGCTGCGTCACCCGAGCCAATGATCTGGCGCTGACAGACAAAGCCGATCTCGGCGTAGCGGCTGTCAAAGCCATCCTTGTGCGGAGTGCCCGCATAGAAGCAGCCTGGAGGCACAATGCCGGTTGGGCCCGGTGTCAGTGTTTCGCCACGCGTCGTCCGCGCCTTGAGGCGGGCAACTGGCCTACCGTTGACGAGGACGGTCTCGCCCTGCCGGGTGACAACGTCACCTGGCATGCCCAGCGCGCGCTTGGCAAACGGAGCCGACTCTCGCCCGAAATGGGCGCGGATCAACGGAATGTCGGGCGGCGCAAAGACGATCAGGTCACCTCGCTGTGGCATCCTTCCCTTGTCGATGAAGAAGGCCCACTCCGGCATCGAACGGGTGGTGTTGATCAGGATCGCATGATCGTCGCGCCAGTCCGCAAGCGCCGATCCTGTCATGAGCGTGAGGCCCAGAGCGCCAATGGCGAGCCAGAGCCGGCTTGCGCGCGAGCGTTCAGCGGGGTTCGGCATCGCCAACCTCGCTATCGACAGCGTTACCTTGGACGACGCTTGCGGGGTTGGGGGCCATGACCTGGCGCATTGCGTCGATGACGGGGCTGTTGGTGGCGGTCCTGGAGACCGGCGACGGCGCCTTGGCGTAGACTTCCCGGCGTACTGCCATCGTCACATCGGGAACGTTGCCGGCCAGAACGGCCTCGCCGACCAGCACGACCTGCCCGCGCGCGCCTCGCGCTTCGAGATTCCGCTGCACGGCACCCATGAAGGCCTTCGTCTCGGCGGTCACCACATCGGGGGGTGTCTGCGATCTCGCTTGGGCTGCGACATATTCGCCGATGATCGAGGACAATTGCACACGCACCAGCGTCGGCGCTGTCGGGGTGCTGAGCAGTTCACGCGTGACCCAGGCGCCCCACAGTCCGGCTACGACTATAGACCCGATCAGTCCCACCAACTTCCAGTCGACCGAGCGGCGTCGCGCGTTGGCGGCGAAAGTCGTCGAAGGCACTGGCGGAGCGTCTGTTTCGAACAGAGGTCCGGGGCCGACCTCCCCGGCCACGCGGCGGTCAACCATGGGACCTCTCCTTGGAAGGTGTTTGCGCGCGCCCTGAATGCCAACGCGGCAGCGATCCGGCGCGCAGCACCGCGAGCCCCAGGAACAGGACCGCGCTCGCGATCCAGAACTGGCTGCGCAAGTGCGCCTGATGTGCGGCCTCGGCCGCAAGATAGCGGCTCGCGAAATTGTCGAGGTGCAGCAGCGTGCCGCTAAGGGTGAACTCACCGAGCACGATGAACAGCGCAAGCCAGATCGCCCCGGTGCAGCAAATGTTGATGAGCAACCACCCGGCAAGGCACAGGCCCAGGTGGCAGGTGTCCTGAACCTGCACGGAAGATGGCACCAAGCGCGCCAAGGCGGGATAGCGGATCATACCCCGATCTCCGCCGCCATTGCGGGTTCCGCGCGATCCGGGAAGGCAACCTGTTCGATCGCATCTGCGAGCGGCACGCCCCGGCCGACCAGCGTCTCGATCGCCGAGAAGACCTTCGGGCTCGAAGAGTAAAGCGTCGCTGAATAGGGATCGAGCACGAGACGTCCGACCGCAAGTGTCTCGGGTCCCTTGATCAGGACGTCGGAGTACTCCGTGCCATTGCGTTTCAGCGAGCGGATCAGCGCCTCGGTGTGCCTGTCCATTTCGAAGCGCTGGTGCCGGGCAAGGTCGTTGACCGTCTCTTCCTTCTGCTGGAGCACAACTGACCAGTCGCTGTTCTCGAGCGCGGCCAGCGACCCTTCCGATTTGTAGAAATCGTTCAGGGACTGTGTCGCTGTGACCAGCGCCCCGCCGTACTTGCGGCAGGTGCGCGCATAGGTCTCGATCGCCTGGCCCATCTGTCCGCCACCGAGCAATTGCCAGGCTTCGTCGATCATCGTCAGCTTGGGGATCGAACGGTCGAGATCGCGCATGACGCGCAAGGTCAGGAACATCAGCGCGGTCAGCGCGACCGATCGCAGCTCGGGTTTGGATGACAGGTCAGAAAGCTCGAAAACGGTGAGATCTGCCGCCAGGTCAATCGAGCAGGATCCGGCAAAGAACCGCCCGTAGGTGCCGCCAGACAGGAACGGCGCCATGGCATCGGCAAGATCGCTCGCGAATGGAGAGGGCATGGCGCGCAGGGCAGCGGCGATCGCATCGATCGTGCCTGCGCGCTTGTGCTCGCTCCACACCCGGCTGACGGCAGAATCGATCAAACCGCGCTCGGTATCGGACAGGCGGTCCTGCTGGCGCGCCATCTGCCCGACGATGGACTTCAGCATGGCAAGGCACTCGACTTCGTAGTCCTCGCCATCGGCATCGCTCTCGAGCGCCCGCGCATCGATCATGTCGAAGGGATTGAGCGAAAAGCCCGACGACAGCCGAAACTCGACGAACGCGCCGCCGAAGGCCTTGGCCATGTGCTCGAACGAGCGCCTATCGTCGATCACGATGACCTTGGCACCAGCCCCGGCGAGTGCAGCGCAAATGTCCTGGAGGAAGACCGACTTGCCCGAGCCTGACTTCCCGAACACCGCGACATTGTGATTGCCGGCTGCATTCTGGAACGGCGACCAGAAGAAGGGTTGGCCCCGCCGTCCCACCAGAAGCATATGCGGGATCGGACCGCCGGTATGCTCGCCCTGGAGCGGCGCGATCGCTGCTGCGGTATTGCTCAGCATCGTGCGCAGCCGCTTCATGCGCTTGAGATCGCCCGACAGGCCATTGGGAAGCGTGAGCGGCATGGCCGCCAGCAGAGCCATCGACTGCAGGTAGCGCTCTTCAACCAGGTCCCAGCCTGCCGCCTTGTAGACTGATTTGAGCAGACGTTCGTTGGCGTCGCCCCTGCCGAGCGGCGAGAGTGCGCCAATGGCATAATAGGCCTGGACGAGCTTGCGCCCCTCGCGCAGTTCCGTCTGGACCTGCTGCCACTCGTCGCGCTGCTGCGCGAGTTGCGGCAGGAAGCGCGCGGAGCGGGATTCGGCAAGGCTGGTGGTGCGCAGCACCTTGAAACCGGCCCGCGAAGCCGTTGCTTCCTCATCTGACAGGACGAACCCCAGGGCCGTGACCACGTTGCAGCCGAAGCGCAACTTGTCGTTGAGCACGTCGCCAATCAGCTTCTGGACATCCCAAGGCGCCCATTGCCGCGGCATTTGCCGGACCGAGAAGAAGCGCCAGTCGAAGGCTTCGGGTTCTCTGGAGGACTGCAAGTCCTGCCGCGAAGTTGGCCCACTTGCCCGTTCTTCGCGGCTGACCTTGAGCACGATACGGTCGGGAGAGATTTCGCTGACGAGATCGCCTCGCAGGCATTGCTGGTGGATGGGGTCGAGTGGAGAGTAGAGGTCTGCGCTCTCGGCATTGTCTATGCCCGGAACGAGGAGATCGTTCAGAAATGCGATCAACTCGGCAGGCGCAATGTCGCGGTAGGGAATGCTGAGGGCCTGCAAGGTCCCGCCGAGGCTTTCGCGAACGCTCGCAAGGTCCGTTGCAGTCAGCGAAGACCCCAGAGATGCGCCGATGCTGACGAGAACGCGATGCTGGCGCAGGCAAAACGGGGCATCACGCGACAGCGAGGTCCAGGACGCGTTTCGCAGATAATGGGCGCGATGCTGTGCCGCGCGGCCATAGACGCCTTTAGCGAGCACCCTTGGCATTACCCAGTCGGCAATGCGCACGCCGGCCGCAGGGCTCTGCCAATGGATGATCTGCACTTCGCAGCCTGCCGGCAAACCGTCTGAAAGGAACTGGGTGAGAATCTCGCCGGTGCGCTCGTTCGCCCCGACCATCGGCGCAAGTTCGAGAATGAAGCCCATGCTCGCCGTATTGATGAACAGCCGGGTCTCGGGGTCGTAACTGCGATAGGGCAGCCAGTCCGAGAGCATCGGCACACCGGTTGATTGCGGCGCAACATCAGCCCGCACCCCGTCGCCGAAGACGAGATCGAGAAAACGGTTCCATGCGCTGGTCGACATGGCGATCAATCCTCTCCGGGCGCTGAGAAAGTTGCAGGCGGATTTGCGGCTGAGGGCATCCCGGACGTCGCAGGGCGAGGCGAGGCAGTTTCTGACGTGTGTTCCGCCGCAGACTTCGGTGTGGCCCCTTGAGGCGATGCCGCTGCTTGTACCTGCACTTTGGGTTGAACCGGCTTCGCGGTTGCCGAGAGGCGTTCCGCAACTTGGGCCCGGATAGCATCGATCGTGAGACGGCTGATCGGCGGCGCGGAGTGTTGGCTCGCTGGTCCTCCGCTCTTGCCCACCGTCGGCGCCGTGAGAGATTCGTCCGATATGGATGCTTCTGACGGGTCTGGTGCTGGAGTGGCGGGTAAGGCCTCACCCTGGCTCGGGTCCGTTCCGGCTACGGGCGCCAGAGAACCGTCGGTCAGTTCGATCCAGCCGCCCCGATCGACAACGGTGTGGACTACGCGGGCTTCATGCAGGTTGCCTGCATCATCGACATAGGCGGGGAAGACCAGGCGCAAGGTCCGGGCATCACGGTGGAACAGGTTATCGCTTACACGAGCCGCCCCTGCAGACCGACCTGACGCCGAACGGCTTCGTGCCGACGGAAACGCTCCCGCCCTCGCCTCGGCTCTTCTCACGATGACCGGACTGTGTGACCCAAGAGGCTCGGGCCGGGCACTTTGGATCAAGGCCAGCGCCTGGTCATCAATCAACGTGGATGGCGCGCAAGTCCCGCCTGGTGCGCTGCAGACGAAGCTCCCCTTGACGTTATCGCCAAGCAGCACGCCGCAGGACGACAGCGCTGCGCTGGATAGCAGGACCATGACTGCGCGGGTACGGGCAACGGACTGGAACGCACAGAGCGTGCGCCATGGGAGGCTCATGATCGGCCTCCCTTGATCCAGTTCTCGAGAAACGCCCGTGAGCGGACACCCTCGATCACCGCACCATCGCTGCGAACCAGGACGGGGGTTCCGGCGATGCCCTGTTCCCGTGCGAAGCGCTCATTTGCATCGAGCGCCGAGGTATCGCAGGGCTTGGCCCGCTCGATCGCCATTCCGGCATAGGCGGCCTTGATCGCCCGGGCCCGATCGCGAGCGCAGAACACCTGGTTCGCGAGCGCTCGGCTGCCAAGAATCGAGATGGGCCGCTCAATGACCCGTACGCTCATGGCTTCGAGCGTCTGCGAAAGGGCGCGGCAGTAGCCACAGCGGAAATCGCTGAAGACAGTGACGGTCGGGCCTGCAGGGTTGCCCCAGACAATGCCGCCAGCGGCGGGCAGTCCGGCAAGGGACATTGTCCGGGGCGCCCCGCTCGCGGCCTGAGTGGGGTCGCCGCGTTCGGGATTGGTGTCGTCGGATGCCAAGTCGGCATCATGCCCGCTGCCCTTGGTGGCGGCGGCCCCGAGCAGGAGATCCGGGTTCACTTCCAGTAACCGTGCTGCCGTCAGGTCCCGGCGCGTTTCCATGTCGTAGACCCGGCCGACCAGCAGATATCGGCCAGAGCGATCGACATAGAACAGCTGCGATCCTGCGGTCACTTCGCAAAGACCATCGGCCAGAGTGCAGTTGACCTTGGTCAGGGGCGTACGCGGCAGGCGTTTTCCTAGTGCATGCCTGACCCGCGTCTCAATGTCGGCGGTCTGCCCTGGGCCCGGCGAGCCAGCCTCGGCCCAGACCAGCGAAGTGCCACTGCCGACAAGGATTGCGGTGAGCGGCAACAGGATTCTGGCCGTTTGCGCTGCGATCTTGGTGCGCGCAATACTGGTCGTGGCGTCTGCGAACATGGGATGCGGCCTCCTCAGCCCTGGATGAACACGCCTTCGAGAAACACGATTTCGACATCGATGCCGGTCGGCATCTCGATCACGGGCTGGTACTGCTCGGCCCGCTCGATCAGGTACTTCGAGACCATGTCGCCCGAAGTCGCGACGCCCTCGCCGATCCCACCCTGCAGGATGTCTCCAGTGCCGAGCTTCTGCCGCTCGCCATTGACATTGACCGTGCTGCCGGTGAGCAATGAGCTGCTGTTGGCGGCAAAGCCTCGGCCAAAGCCTCCGGCGAGGCCTGCCAAGAAGGCCTGGCCGACGAGCGCACCTTCGCGGCTCACCACGCGGCCGCGCACGCCGGTCTTGCCGCCGAACGCGATGAAGCCCTTGACGTCCGACACCGCATAGCGACCGCCCTTCTGCGGGCAGGTCATGCGCTGGAGTTTGACATAGACCTTTTCCGAGGAGAGGTCGCCGCGCGCCGCGCCGTTGACCAGGCAGCCGCTGATCTCCGTCTTGAGGAGGCGCCCCCTGTCATAGACCGAGCGCGCTGGGCCGGTGATCCGCAGGACAACCGGGAGCGGATCGGTCTCGCTGCGCACTCCGGCGTTGGCATCAACTCCGACGATGACCCGTGCGACTGCGATCGAATTTGGCGGCAGATAGTTGGCACTGTCAGTGTAGACGGTGTTGCCCTTGGGCACTGGAGATCCCGTCCCTGCGGCGCCTTCTCCGAATGAAATCAGGCTGACCTCGCTCTTGCGCAGCGAGCCGAACCCGGCGGCTGCGGCCGCCGCTTCGCCCGCTGGCGTCGTCCCACTCTGGGTAAACGAGGAAGCGTCAGGCCCGTACAGGTTTCCAGGAGCTGCCGGCGCAGGTACGGGCGACTGGCGGGCCGCATCGAGCGCCGCGCGTAGCTGGTCGTTCTCTGCCTGGTAGGCGGAAAGGATCCGCTGCGTGTCCGCTGAAACAGCACCGCCACTTTCCGCTGCCGAACCGGACAGTTGTTGTTCGAGCTGGTCTGCGCGCTCGGCGCGCGCACCAAGCGTGCGCAGTTCTGTCTCGATCCCGGCAATCTGCGCCTCGGATTGCGCCCGCCATTCCTTCTCGGCCATGTTGGTGTTGACCATCTCGTCGACCGAGACACCGGAGGCCAATGCATCCGGCGAGCCGCCATCTGCGGCATCATCACCCGAGAAGATGTAGAGCGATCCTGCCACCAGCGCGAACACGCCGACACCGGCAAAGCGTATGCTTTGCTTGCGGCGCTCCGCCTCGTTTATGGCATTGGCATCGCCCAGGGGGGAGACATCGCCGTGCAGTGTATTGACAGTTGCGCCGGCATCGAGCGCGCGCTGCTTCTTTCGAAAGATCTCGGCGAGCTTCATTATCGTGCTCCCGCTTTCTGGATGAGGTAGACGGCTGAAACGGCGTTCGGTGCGAGCTCGCCGACCGGTGCCATGAAGGCCACGGCGCCGCGGGCCGAGAGGACCTGCTCGTCGAGCTTGATCGGCCCGCGCGCCGTGTTGCGGACGCGCAGAATAAGACCACGCAAGTCCTCTCCCTGGTATTGCCCGATCTGCTGCACTTCGAGTTTGCCGATCCGCACGGGCGCCAGCACTTCCGCGACCTGCTCGAAGCCTGCGATCGCCTCGCTGCGGTACATCGCCTGGACAAGCCGTGTCGCTGTCTCCTCGGGAGATGTGGGCCGCAAGGCTTGTCGTTCGTCTTGCGCCTGGATCGCGCTATTGGTGACGAAGAGCTGTTCGGCCTCCTCACCCCTCACCTCGCAGACGAACTTGTAGACGTAACCCTTGCGAGTGGTGCCGAAGAACGAAAGCTTTGACTTCCCATAGCCGTCGGGAACGGAGAGGTAGATGTCGCCACGCGTGGGTTCGTTGACGATCTTGAAGTCGTCTTCGGCATTCCCGGTGGAGATCTTCGACACGGAGGCGAACTGGTCACCGGCAAGACTGATCCGCGTGAGGTCCCTGGCCGAAGCGACACATCCAACCGTGCCATTGTCTGCTGCAAGCACGGACTGGTCGGCAAGGGCCGGGTTCGCTGCCATGCACGCGCCGACCGATAGAACCGCCGACAAATGTGCACCAACAGCTCCGTTGGACCGCAGCAGCCGCCCCAAGCCTATGGACACAGTGGGCCAAATGGCAGGCCCGTGCATCATGCTTCCTCGCCTTGCTTCTGGCCGGGTTGCACCTGGCCGAATGCAAGGAGGCGCAGCGACACCCCGCTGTAGTTCCACACGAACCGGAACGTCCGTGCCTCTGCGCCTACTTCCTTGGAGCCGATGACGGTGTGCAAGGTGCCATTGACCTCGCTGGTGAGGCTCGCGGGATCGACCGTGAGCTTCTCCATCGTGAAGTATTGCGACACGCTCGATCCGCTCTGGTCTGTCACGACTTTGAGCAGCTCCGCCTTCATCCGGCCGTGAGCTTTGGGATCGGTCAGCGCGAGCACCGCTTCCATCCAGTATTGCAGATTGGAAGGCGAGCGATTGAGCATCAGCAAGGCCGCGTCACGCGTCACCAGTTCGAGATAATCGCGACTGACTTCGCCCGAAGTGATTGTCAGCGGACGCGACAGCACGGGCTGGAGGACGATCTCGCGGTTTTGTCCCGCTGCCGTAAAGGCTAGCAGTAACGTCGCTGCGGAAAGGCCGAGCGAGCTCGCGGCAAGCAGGTTGCGCTGCTTGAGCAGGCGCTGCGATTGCTGGTATGTGATCGCCAGGTCCATGGTCGCTGCCTCATCCTGCCATGATGCGAATATGGGAGGGTGGCGTTGCCTTAAGGCCGAAAAAGGCGCCCGGCAGATGCCAGTAGGCCGTGTGCACAATCCAGGACACCGCCCTTCCTGCCTTCAACTTGCGCAATCCCCACCAGGCCAGCACGCTCATCATGAGCCCGATCAGAATATGTTGGGACAAGATCCCCCAGGCGAACGGCACGATCAGGCCAAGGAACTCGTCGAGAGTCCAAAATCCGATCAGTTCCGGATCGTCTAGGTGCTGAGGCACGATGTATCTCTGCATGGTCACGCCGCCACCCTCCGGCTGTAGCTGTCACGTCCCGAGGGATTGGTGAGCTACAGCCGATCAAAGTTCAGATCGTCGCGGTGATCGCGGCGGTCACGATCGGCACGCCGGTGCCCACGCCGACGCCCACGCCGACAGGTATCGCGATCTGTGCGAGGCTGAAACGCCCGGCGGCGAGGCCGACGACCCCGCCAGCAAGGCTGAGGACTGTAATGATCTTGCCGCCCGAGCCTTGAAGGAAGCCGGTGAACTTTGTCAGCGCGGTGCTGAAAGTCTGGTCTGTGCCAGCCATTGCCATCTCGCTTCCGAGACCTGCGGCAATGGCTAAAATCGCCGCGCCCTGAAAAAGGGCTTTGCCCCTTCCTTTCCAACTGCTTGTCATTGGTCCTGGCTCCATTCGTGAAAGGTCGCCGCGTTTTCTGCGGGTGGCTTCAGGGAGCGACCGCTGTGGCCTTGAGGCAATGGGCTAAACGCTGGCTGGCAGGAGAATTCCATGGAGTGGGGACGCGCTGCGTGCGGCATTGCGCGACTTTGGGACTGTGATTGCGGCTGTGGGGAATAGGATTCCCGAGATCGGGGATCGTAGGACCAACTTCGGACGATGCTGATCCCGTTTCCTGGCACCACTTTGCCAAGGGGCGAGTCGCGCTTTGCGCGCACCGCGCGGAAGGGTTTGGCATTCATTTCAGAGAGATAGGTCGATTATAATGTTGACCGTTAAAGCCCCGATGTGATGCCATGCGGTGAAAGGGGAACTTCGATGCTGCATGGGGCAATCACGCCGGAGACGGTCTTCAATCCGATTTTTGCCCAAAGGAATGCAAACGGTGCCGCAACAGAGCAATGCAGATACAAGCGTCTGATCAATGGTGAACTCGCCCGCCAGTCCATTCCCTTGGCGCATATGGCAGACAAGCTCGGACTGCTGCGGTCCAAGCTACACAAGGTCCTTCGGCAGGGGGCGTTTCTAGGCGAAGAGCTTCGCGATCGGCTTTTCGAGGAATTGGGGATAGACCACACTCGAGCGACTATTGCCGTGTCCATGCTCAAAAATGAGGCGGCCTATCACGATCAGGCGGTATTCCTGGCAGCAGAAGCACTGAAAGGTTTGTACTGCGAAGCAGCGTTGGCAAGACGAGGTGCAATCCAGGTCAATCTGAGGCCGGCGATCATCCATACCGCCTTGGGCAGAGCCTATGAGATGTTGCTGACACATCAGGAACGCGTTTTGGAGGCAAACCGGACGTTGTTGAGCTGAGTCAGTCCGGAGGATGTGTTCGGTAATGCACCATCGCCAGGTTCCAGGCATCTGCGAAAGCGCCAGTAAAGCCGGTCCCGCCTTGACAGCGGACGTTCGAGGCTGATGATGGCTTCATCAGCTCCTGCCATCTGTTAATCAGTTCACGACCCGGTCGCGTCGGCTGTGCGAGGCCGGAAGATTGAAGCGGCGGCCGACATGGCGGACTGAAAATAGAGGTGTACGTAACTGGCCCAGAGGCTGCCACAGTGGTAGATTGCTTCCCCCTCAGCGCCCTTCGTGCCTTGTGCGCCGCAATAGCGCCGGACCGTCGTTTCGAGCCGAGAATAGTGGAACGTGTGGCCTCGCAATATGCCGCCATTCAACTCGACGGATTGCAAGCCGAGGGCCGCAAGACGGCCTTGCATGATACCCTTACCAGGCATCAGCTTCAGCATCGGCGCGCTGTGACCTTTACCGTCATCGAGCTCATCAAGGCAGTAAAGCATACCGCCGCATTCCGCCAAAATCGGTTTGCCCGCCCGATGATGCGCACGGATCGCGGCAATCATCGAATGGTTTTGCGACAGTTCTGCAAGATGAAGTTCGGGATAGCCGCCTGGAAGCCATAGCGCATCACATTCAGGAAGAGATTGATCGGCCATGGGCGAGAAGAACAGCACCTGCGCGCCCATCTCTTCAAGGCACGCGACATTGGCGGGATAGATGAAGGCAAAAGCCCCAGCGCGGGCTATGGCGATGCGCAAGCCCGCCAGCAGCGGTGGCACGCTCGCTGTCACCTCCGTGGCGAAGGCCACCGGTTCAGGCAGCCATAGAGCATCATCACCAAGGCAAGCTGCGGCTGCATCGATCCGGCAGTCGATATCGCCCACTTCTCCCGCCTGTACCAGACCAAGGTGCCGTTCGGGCAAGGCCACATCCGGGCTTGGGGGCATGGAACCGAGCCAGCGCATTCCCGGCGGTAGGCTTTCGCGCAGCATCGCGGCGTGGCGCTCGCTGCCAACGCGATTGGCCAGCGCTGCAACCACGCGGATGTCATCGCGATAAGTGGCAAGACCATGCGCCAGCGCTCCGAAGGTCTGTGCCATGGCGCTACCGTCGATGACCGCCAGCACCGGCAGGCCAAAGCGTACGGCCAAGTCCGCAGCGGAAGGATCGCCATCAAACAAGCCCATGACGCCTTCGACAAGGATCAGGTCTGCTTCGCGGGCAGCCTCATGCAACAGACGGCGACATTGCGCCTCGCCCACCATGAAGAGATCCAGCTGGTAGACCGGTGCACCGCAGGCGCGTTCGAGGATCATCGGATCCAGGAAGTCAGGGCCGAATTTGAACACGCGGACCCGCCGCCCTGCCTGCACGTGGCGGCGGGCAAGAGCGGCCGTGACCGTCGTCTTGCCCTGCCCCGAAGCCGGCGCGCTGACCAGCAACGCTCGGCAAGATGCGGTCGTCACCGATCGATCCCTTCTTGGGCGCGCACGCCGTCACGGAAGGCATGCTTCACGTCGCGGATCGCGCTCACGGCGTCGGCGGCGGCAATCAGCGCATCGTCTGCGGCACGACCGGTGATGACCACGTGCTGCATCGCCGGTCGCGCCTCGATCGCGGGCATGATCTCATCGAGCGCGAGATAGCGGTAGGTGATGAGGTAGGTCAATTCATCGAGCACGACGAGGCTGATGTCAGGTTCGGCCAGCGCAGCTTTGGCCTTTTCCCAGCCCGCCCTCGCAGCGGCAATGTCACGTGTCCGATCCTGCGTTTCCCAAGTGAAACCCTCGCCGCACTTCTCCCAGATCACATCGGGGTGCGAGGCGAAGAAGGCGCGTTCACCGACGTTTTCCGCACCCTTGATGAACTGGAACACCGCCGCTTTGCGACCGTAGCCGAGCGTCCGCGCCACCATGCCAAAGGCGCTGGAGGACTTGCCCTTGCCGTTGCCGGTGAGAACCAGCAGCAGGCCTTTGTCGCGCGTGGCGGCGGCGATCTTGGCATCGACCACCGCCTTGTGCTTGCGGGCGCGCTCGCGGTGCGCCTCTGGGGTTTCGCTCATTGCTCTGCTCGTGAGGCAAGCGAGGGGCGCGCGGCGACCAGCAAGGCATAGATGCCTGCTGCAGTTGCGGTCCACAGCAGAGTGGCCGCAAGGGTCGGTGGGAAATAGCGAGCGAGGCGGGGCATAAAGCCTGCGACGGTCGGATCGGTAAAACGGCCACCGAGGAAGTAGAATCCGCCACTGGAGAACAGCTCGGAAACCAGCGTGGCAACGCTGACCAGCGCCAGCAGCCCCAGCAGTGATGACGGTTCGGTGCCCAGCTTGTCCGCGCCCGCGCGCCCGGCCAGCCACATCGTGCCGTAGGCCGGAACGAGCATCCAGTAGGCAGGGGTGAAGCAGAAGCTGGACTGGCCGAACCAGCCGATCACTGTCACGTCGATGGCAAAGGCGAGCAGGAAGAGCCCTGCAAAAGCAGTCGCGCGGCGCAGGAAGAAACCGCCGACGAAGAAACTGGCAAGGCTGGTGTCAGGCAGGTGCATGACATTGCTGAGCGAATGGGTGCGGGTTACGAGCATGACGATCGCAAGCGCGCCAAACATCGCGAGATCAGGACGCGAAATACGGACCATGATTGGCCTCCTGTGAACAGGTATGAATTGATTGTGCGCATGCGTGATGCGCAGGATCGGCAAGACGTGCGGACGCGCACGTCTGGCTGGATCTCAGGTGCTGGTCATCACGGATCTCCCTCCGACAAGAACGCACAACAGTGTCGTCCGCGAAGGGTGTGCCTTCGTCCGCCCGGTACATCCCGCCCGCGCAGAGAAACGACCGCAACAGGCCGGTTTCCTGACTTCCGGATCGTCGCGCCTTTCGCCGCCTTCTCGGGCCGAAACCCAATGGCATGATGGCGATGCGCTACCGGTTACAGTTGCGGGAGCAGTGCCGGATTGGGTGGCTTGCGACCACCGCCCGGACTTCCCGATTAAGCCCTTTCGGGCACCCGTTGCGAAAGACTGGATAAGCCAAGCAATTGATCTGCGCAAGTATTCGCACTTGCAGCAGCAAAAACATGTCGCTACCTGCACCGCCGCGACAGGTTCCCCGAGAGGGGATCAAAAGGGAACGGGGTGTAAAACTCCGGCTGCCCCTGCAACTGTAAGCGGCGAGCCGACCGGCCAATTACGCCATTGGGACCTCACCGTCCTGAGAAGGCGGCCGGACCGGCATTGACCCGCGAGCCAGGAGACCTGCCTGTTGCGGTCGTTCTTCGTTCGGGCAGGGTGCACCGGACGTTCGAGGTTGCCGGCTTGCAAAGGCGGCACACCCCTCGCGCAACGACAGCCATTGCCTGCCGGGAAGCCCCGTGCGGGAAGCGATGCCGTGTTGCGCCTTGCGGTGCATATGCCGGCGCGTGCTTCCTTCGCGTGTCTGAGCGGCAGGTCCATGCCGTTCGTACCGAAGGGAGCCGCACCATGCGTCCTGCCCATATTCCTGTTGTTTCGCTTGCCACGCTACTCGCCTCGCCCGCTTTAGCCGAGGACGCGCCTGATCCTTCAATCGTCGTTACTGCCTTGCGCAGCCCGGTCGAGCAGAGCGCAGTCTCTGCCACCGTAACCGTGCTTGACGAAACGGCGATCCGCGCCCAGCAGCCGATCGCGCTCACCGATCTAATGCTGCGCACGCCAGGCGTCAGCCTTTCGCGCAATGGTGGCTTTGGCACCGCCACATCGCTACGCATCCGCGGCGCCGATTCCTCGCAGACCGTGATGGTGATCGACGGTGTGCGCATTTCCGATCCGTCGGCCACCGGCGGCGGCTATTCGTTCTCCAACCTGCTGATCGACGACATCGAGCGCGTGGAAATCCTGCGCGGGCCGCAATCGATCCTGTGGGGAAGCGATGCCATCGGCGGCGTGGTCAGCGTACTGACGCGACGCGCGGAACAGCCGCTGGAAGGGAGCGTGGCGGTCGAAGCCGGCACCCACTCCACGGTCAACGCCCAGGCTGGCATTGGCGGGGCCGGATCATTGCTCGACTGGCGCGTGGCGGGCTCCGCCTTCACCACCGATGGCATCTCCGCACGCAGCAACGGCACGGAGGACGATGGCTACCGCCGCGTTTCCGCCAGCGGCACAGCCACGCTCAAGCTCACGCCAAACCTGTCGGTCGACTTGCGCGGCTATTTGGCCGATGCGCGCAACGAATTCGATGGCAGCTCGGGGGACGCGCGTACCTATGGCCTGACCACCGAATGGACCGGTTATGCAGGTGTCAATCTGGCCCTGTTCGATGGGCGCCTCACCAACCGCATTGCCGTGCTGCAGACCGAAACGGACCGCGAGAACTACGATCCGGCGCGCTCGATCCGGTCCTTGAACTTCGATGCGCATGGCCGCGTGCGCCGTTTCGAATATCAAGGCAACTTGAAGCTTGCAGAAGGTCTCAGCGCCAAATTCGGGGCTGAACGCGAGGAGCAGCGCATGACCAGCGCCTCACCCGGCAACAATACCGCCGATTACGCCCTCGTCCCGCAAAGCGCCGATACGAACAGCGTCTACGGCGAGTTGCGCCTCACCCCGCTCATCGGCCTGACGCTGAACGGCGGTGTGCGCCACGACGACCAATCCCGCTTCGGCGGCAACACAGTTCTTACCGGAGGCGCAGTCTACACGCCTAACGCCGGGCAGACTGTGCTGCGCGCCAGCTATGATGAAGGCTTCAAGGCTCCTTCGCTCTACCAGCTGTTCAGCATTTACGGTTCTGCCGTGTTGCAACCGGAGCAGGCCAAGGGTTGGTCGGTCGGCGCCGAACAGTCACTCGGCGAAGTTTTCCACGCTTCGGCGACCTGGTTCGAGCGGGAAACCGAAAATCTGATCGACTTCGCCTTCTGTCCGACCACCGGCACCTTGCCCGCCGCGTGCTATATCCCCGGCACGACAACCACACGCTTCGGCTACTACGCCAACGTGCGCAAGGCCCACGCCAAGGGGCTGGAGCTGGCCGGCAGCGCGCAGCTTGGCGTGCTCTTTGCGACAGCAAACTACAGCTGGATCGAAGCGGAGGACCGTTCGCCCAGCAGCACTGATATCGGCCGTCAGCTTGCCCGCGTGCCGCGCCATCTTGCCAATCTGGAAAGCGGGGTGGACCTGCCGAAGGGCCTGCGCGCCAGTGTGGCCGCCCGCTATTCGGGCGAGACTTTCGACCGGGCCGGCAGCAGCACCGAGCTGCCAGCCTATTGGCTGGTCGATCTTCGCGCCGCGTGGCGGGTTGCCGAAGGGCTGACCATCAATGCCCGCGCTGAGAACATCATGGACAAGCGCTACGAGACAGCGGGCGGCTATGGTGCCCTCGGGCGTACGGTCTACCTTGGTCTGAGGAGCCGGTTCTGATGCTGCGCGCGATCGAACCCGGCCCAGCGGTGGTCGTCTGCTCAACCTGCCGCCTTTCTGCCGATCAGCGTGAGGATGCAGAAGGCCAGCGGGGCGGTGCCCTGCTTGCCCAAGCAATGCGCAGTCTCCAACAGGCCGATCCCGCACTGTCCGCAGTGGCGGTGCAGGAGACTGCATGCCTCTTCGCCTGCCAGCAGCATTGCACCGTGCATCTGCGCGCATCGGGCAAGATCGGCTACGTCCTGGGTAGGTTCACCCCCACCGAGGAGGCGGCCCGCGCTATTCTCGAATACGCCACTCTCCATGCGCAAAGCGCGGAAGGCGTAGTGCCCTATGGCCAATGGCCCGAAGGCGTGAAGGGACAGTTCATTGCCCGTACCCCGCCGGAAGGCTTCGTCTGCGCATGATCTGCTTCACCGATGAGGCAGCCTTCGCCTTTGCACTCACTGCGTTGCCCGCCCCCGACGCGCAGGCCAGCGCACAAGCGCGAGAACGGCAGGAGAGTCTGACCAAACCTGCCGGATCGCTGGGCCGGTTGGAAGAGATCGCCGTATTCATGGCCGCCTGGCAAGGCAAGGCACAGCCATCTATCGACCGAGTGCAGGCGGTGGTCTTTGCCGGAAATCACGGCGTGGCGGCGCAGGGAGTCAGTGCCTTTTCCCCGGAAGTGACCGCGCAGATGGTCGCCAACTTCCGCAATGGCGGGGCGGCTATCAACCAGTTGACCCGCGCATGCGGCGCTGATCTGTCGGTCATCGCACTCGATCTTGACCTTCCGACCGGCGATATCTCTCGCGAAGCCGCGTTGACGAGAGACGACTGCCTCGCCGCGCTCAATGCCGGTGCTGCCTCTGTTCTGCCGGACACGCAACTGTTGCTGGTGGGCGAGATGGGCATCGCCAACACCACGCCTGCAGCGGCGTTGGCCCTGCAAGCTTTCGGCGGCCGCGCTCAGGACTGGTGCGGGCGCGGCAGCGGCGTTGACACCGAAGGGGTAACCCGCAAGGCGGCGATAGTCGAAGCTGCGTCCGCCCTGCATGGACAGGCCTGCTCGACCCCGTTCGAAACGCTGCGCCGCCTCGGTGGGCGCGAAATTGCAGCCATGGCTGGCGCAATACTGGCGGCGCGATTGCTACGCGTGCCGGTCCTGCTCGACGGGTTCATCTGCTGCGCCGCCATTGCGCCGCTGGCGGCAGGCCATGAGGACTTTACCGCGCATTGCCTTGCCGCTCACTGTTCCGCCGAACAGGCTCACGCCCGCCTGCTGCGAGACCTCGCGCTCGATCCAATCCTCAACCTTGGCCTGCGGCTGGGCGAAGGATCCGGCGCCGCGTTGGCTGTACCGATCGTGCGCGCCGCGCTTGCCGCCCACAATGGCATGGCAACTTTCGCGCAAGCTGCCGTGGCACAGGCGCTGTGAACAGCCGGACGATCCACCTCGTGCGACACGGGCCGCCCCTGCGCACCGGCCTGCTGCTGGGTCATCGCGACGAGCCCTGCGCCGACCCCGCAGGCGGCCTTGCCGGAGCAGTGCCCGAGAGCCTTGCCATCGCCTGCGTGATCAGTTCAGACCTGCAGCGCGCCAGCGCTGGCGCGCAGGCGCTGGCAGTCGCAAGAGGCGTTGGCGTTGCGTGCGACGCGCGCTGGCGCGAACTGGATTTTGGCGATTGGGACGGGCTTTCACCGGAATGGGTCCCGGCCGAAGCCCTCGCCCGTTTTTGGGACGATCCCGACACGTGTCCCCCTCCCCGCGGCGAGAACTGGTCATCCCTGCGGGCCCGCGTGGCCGATGCCATTGCCGAGCTTCCCGACAACGCGCTGATCGTCACGCATGGCGGCGCAATGCGGGCAGCGGTATCGGTGCTCACCGGGCTGGATTTCAGGCAGGTCTGGGCCGTCGATCTGCCTTACGGCGCGCTGCTCTCCCTGCGCATCTGGCCGGGTGCCGCCCTGTCCGGGCAGATCATCCGCCTCCGCACCGAAAACCTGCGATGAGGGCCATGATTCTTGCCGTGCAGTTCATGACACGACTGCCCGTTCCCGCGATGGATGCGACGGAGGCGGATTTTGCCAATGCTATCCGCTGGTTCCCGCTGTGTGGAGCTCTTGTGGGTTTTTGCGTTGCCGGCGCTGGCTGGCTGGGGTCGCAACACGACCCGGCTCTTGGCGCATTGCTGGCGTTGACGGCATGGGTGGGGGTTACTGGCGCGCTGCACCTCGACGGACTGGCCGATATTGCCGATGCAGCCGGCGCCATGCACCGCACGCCGGAACACCTGAGTGTCGTGCTGGCCGATCCGCATGTCGGCAGCTTCGGAGCGACGTCCATCGCCCTGCAAATGCTGGCAAAGCTTGTGCTGGTGTGGCTGACAATCCTGACAGGATCCTATGCCGCGCTCGTGCTCGTTCCAGTGCTGGCGCGGATCGGCCCACTGGCGTGGGCACGATTCCTTTCGCCCTTGCATGAGGGCTTTGGCACCCTCTTCCGCAAAGGCGCGAATGCGCCGGTTTTGATCGTGTGGCTGCTGGCTTGGAGCATCGGCGCGCTCGCCGTCGACCCTGCGCTGCTCGCCTCTCTACCCGCGCTCGCAGTCTGGCCGTGGTGGCTGCGCAAACGCATCGGCGGCATTTCCGGCGACGGTCATGGCGCAGGCATCGAACTGGTCGAGACATGCGCCTTGCTCGCCCAGGTCGTAGCGCAATGACAACGTCCTTCCCCCGCCATGGCGGGCAACTGGCGCAGGCTTGCGCACGGTTCGGCGGTGCGCCCGAAGACTGGCTCGACCTTTCGACCGGCATCAACCCCAATGGCTGGACGCCTCCTGCCGACCTCACCGTGGAGTGGCAGCGCCTGCCTGAACCCGACGCGCTGGCAGCGCTCGAGGCAGCTGCCGCGCGCCATTTCGGCTGCGACGAAGCAATCTGCGTTGCGGTTCCGGGCAGCGAAATGGCCCTGCGCCTGCTTGCGCAGTTGATCGGATTGCGCGGCCTGCATCGTGCCCCCTGCTATGGCACCTATCGCGCGGCTTTCAGTCGTAGTGAGAACCTCACCCAACTCGCTACCCTCCCGGCTCGCTCGACAGCGCTGGTCGTGGGAAACCCCAACAATCCCGATGGTACGGTGCAATCGCGCACAAGCCTGCTGGCCATGCTCGATCATCAGGAGCGGCACGGCAGCTGGCTGATTGTCGATGAAGCCTTCGCCGATTGTGACCCCACCCTCAGCGTTGCCGATGCCGTGCAAGAGGGACGCAGACTGATCGTGCTGCGCTCGCTGGGAAAATTCTTCGGACTTGCCGGGCTTCGGCTCGGTTTCGTTATTGCTCCCCCAAAAATACTGGACGCTTTGCGCATGCTTCTCGGCGATTGGCCCCTCCATTCCGCCGCCCTCGCCCTGGGCCGTGCTGCCTATGCCAATCATGCGTGGATCGCGCGGACCCGAAACGCTTTGCCGCTAGTCTCGGCCCGGCTCGACAAAGTGCTGTTGAAGCACGGTCTTGCGCCCGAGGGCCAATGCCCGTTGTTCCGCCTGATCGATACGCCAAGCGCACCGGCCCTGTTCGAACGCCTCGCCGCTCAACGTATTCTCACGCGGCCCTTCTCCGATTGGCCCCACCTGCTGCGCATCGGCCTGCCTGCCGACCAGACAGCGCTTGACCGGCTGGACAAGGCGCTTGGCTGAACCGTTTGTCCTGACCGCGCTTATAATCGATGCCGCCATCGGCTGGCCGCACTGGCTCTATGTCCGTATCGGCCATCCGGTCGGCTTCTTCGCAAGGGCAATCTCGGCCTGCGAGCTACGCTTGAACCGCAATGAATTGCCAGACAGCACGCGCAAGGCGGGCGGCGTTCTGACCGTACTGTTGCTCTTGGCCCTCGCTGCTGGCTCAGGCCTGCTGCTGACAGCCTTGTGCGAGAAGCTGGCGACAGAATGGAAATGGGTCCTGATCGCCATGCTGGCGTGGCCCGGTCTCGCTCAGCGCAGCCTTGACCAGCATTTCCTGCCCGTGCTGCAGTCGTTGCAAGCTGGCGATCTACGTGGAGCCCGGAAGGCGGCTGGCATGATCGTTGGTCGCGACACGGCTTCGCTCGACGTGGCAGGGGTCGCAAGAGCGGCCATCGAAAGCTTGGCAGAGAGTTTCTGCGACGGTGTGATCGCGCCGCTGTTCTGGTTGATTGTCGCAGGCCTTCCCGGTCTGTGGGCAATGAAGGCGATCAACACGGCGGACAGCCTGATCGGCCACAAGGAGGCGCCCTATCGCCACTTCGGCTGGGCCGCCGCGCGGCTCGATGACGTGATGAACTTCGTCCCCGCGCGTCTCTCCGCTGTGTTGATCTGCCTCGCCGGGTTGAGCGGATGGCGGATAACGTGGCGTTATTGCCGCCACCACGCCTCGCCCAATGCCGGTTGGCCGGAGGCCGCGATGGCGGGCGTACTTCGCGTACGATTGGCGGGGCCGGTCAGCTATGACGGGGCATTGGCTGACAAGCCATGGATCGGCGAAGGCGGCGTGGCCGACGCTAACAGCTTGATGCGCGCGCGGCGGGTCTATCACCGAGCATGTTTGCTCGGATGGGCTATTGCAGGGGGAATGACATGGCTGCACTGATGCTGCAGGGAACAGGCTCCGATGTCGGCAAATCGGTGCTGGTCGCTGGCCTGTGCCGCGCCCTTGCCAATCGGGGCATGATGGTGCTGCCGTTCAAGCCGCAAAACATGTCCAACAATGCCGCCGTTACGGCCGACGGTGGCGAAATCGGTCGGGCACAGGCACTTCAGGCGCTGGCTGCGCGTGCCGAGCTTCACACCGACATGAATCCCGTTCTGTTGAAGCCCGAGGCAGATCGGAAATCGCAAGTCGTCGTACACGGCAAAGTTCGCGGAAGCCTGGGCGCTGCCAACTTTCGGGAAGGTCGCCGCAACCTCCTGCCCGAAGTTCTGGAAAGCTGGGAACGGTTGCGCGAGCGTTGCGGCATAGTTGTCGTGGAAGGTGCAGGATCGCCTGCAGAGATCAACCTGCGCGATGGCGATATTGCCAACATGGGCTTTGCCCGTGCGGCCAAAGTGCCTGTGGTGCTGGTTGGCGATATCGACCGTGGTGGCGTGATCGCCTCGCTCGTCGGCACGCGTGCTGTGCTTGAGCCCGGTGACGCAGCGATGATCCGCGGCTTCATAGTCAACAAGTTCCGCGGCGATCCTGCGCTCTTTGCCGATGGCTATATGGAGATCGAGCGGCTCTCCGGGTGGCACGGCATGGGGCTTGTGCCGTGGCTTCCGTGCGTTACCAGCCTTCCCGCCGAGGACGCCGTGGTACTCGAACGGGCCCAACCGGTATCCAGTTCGCGCAAGATTGTCGCGTGCCCCATGCTGCCGCGCATCGCCAATTTCGACGATCTCGATCCCCTTCGCCACGAGCCTGAAGTTGACCTGGTCATGGTTCCGCCCGGCAGCCAGATACCGCTGGCAGCAGACCTCGTTGTGCTGCCCGGATCGAAGGCGACGATGGCGGACCTCGCCTTTGTGCGCGAGCAAGGGTGGGACATTGACATCCTGCATCACCATCGGCGTGGCGGGGCGGTTCTTGGCATTTGCGGTGGCTACCAGATGCTTGGCAAGGAAATAGACGATCCGCTCGGTCTGGAAGGCGCAAGCGGCAGTATGCCTGGCCTCGGCTTGCTCAACGTGCGAACCGAAATGCGCGCGCACAAGAACCTTCGCAAGGTTTCCGGCACGGCCTTGGGTGCACGATTCGAGGGGTACGAAATGCACATGGGCGCCACGACCGGTGCCGATTGTGCGAGGCCCTTTGCCATTCTGGATGACGAACGCAACGAGGGCGCGGGGAGTCCAGATGCGCGCGTCATTGGAACCTATTGCCACGGCCTGCTCGCAGCCCCGCACTTGCGCACCGCCCTGCTGCAGTGGATTGGGGCGAAAGGAAATGGTCTGCACCATGCCAAGCTGGTGGACGACGCGCTAGATGATCTTGCCAGTGCCCTTGAGGCTTATCTTGATATCGACGGACTGCTCCGCATTGCTCAGGAGCACGGACGATGACCTCGCTTCTCGTCCTGGGGGGCGCGCGCTCAGGCAAAAGCGCCTATGCGCAAAGACGTTGCGAGGATCAGGGCCGCAGCCGTGTCTACATTGCAACCGCGCAAGCCAAGGACGAGGAGATGGCTGACCGGATCTCCCGACACCGTGCCGATCGTGTTGCGGGCTGGACCACGATTGAAGAGCCGATCGACCTGCTGCAGGCCATTCGGCAGGCGACCCGATACGCCGATGCAATCCTCGTAGATTGCCTCACCCTGTGGCTGTCCAATCTCATGCTGGAAGATCACCCGATTGCGGTCGCCCGCGAGGAACTGGCCGAGGCAGTTCGGCAGGTGACTGTGCCGCTGGTCCTGATCGCCAACGAGGTGGGCATGGGCATCGTGCCGGAAAATGCTCTCGCTCGCCGGTTTCGCGACGAAGCCGGGTGGCTAAATCAGAGAATAGCTGCGGTTGCTCGGGAAGTTGTGCTTGTCACTGCAGGCCTACCGCTTCGCTTGAAAGGTTAACACGCCTGACGTATGCTCAAGTTAGTCGAATTATGGTCCTTCATCCCAGCCGACTATGCCGCTGTCGCCTTTCAACCCGGACATTCGCGGCATCTCGTAAGTTCATCCAAAGCTGCCTTTGGTTCAAGCGAATGAGTCCCACCACGTAAGCCTATCTCGTCGGACTCCGAAACTTAGGACCACTCAGAATTCCGCACAGTCTTCCTCTGCTAGTGCTGGCAGCGCACCAGTGCGCGGAATAAAAGAGCGTCTGAGGGTGGCGCCGCAACAATGCGTTAAGAAGGCGTTAGCCACACACATGCCCAATGGTGCAGGTTTTTAGGCGCATGGCGTTTCTGCGCTAGGAAGTGCTTTTGCGCGGACAGCACAATTAAATGATTGATATATAGAATATTATTGTCACTGGCTCCACTGAACAATTTTTCTTAGAACATTGCCGCCAGGATAGATGGCGACCACCTAATTTTGTGATGCTAAAAGAGATGTGGAGGCATCGGATTTTACCAGCCTCGATCCATCATTTTGTTTGGCAGCCCGTTTGAGCGGTGAAACGGCAGCTTGGCTTTTTTGTAGGGCACTGCGATGAAAAGCGCTTCCGATTTGCAGGATGAGATAGCCAGGCTGCAGCGCGAACTGGCCAAGCTCAGGGGCATGGGTTCCGCTTCTCGGGCCGAAGAATTGCCAGTCGTCGAAATGCTGATGCGCAACACGCAGCGTCGTCATGTGGCAGAAGCTGAGCTTGCCGATGCCCACGCCTGGATGGAACTGGCCCAGGAAGTGGGCGGCGTTGCCGCCTACCGCATGGACATCACAGAAAACCGGTTGTGGTGGTCGCAGTCTGTCTTTGCGCTTTACGGCTTCGACCCAGCCGCAGGCGAGCCCACGATTGACCTGTGGTTATCGGCAATACACCCCGATGACCGTGTCAACGTAGAGCATATGGCACGCATGGCGATCGAAACCGGTGCGCCGATCGATCACCAGTTCCGGATCATCCGCCCATCAGACGGTACGCATCGCTGGGTACACGACCGGGGCCGGATTGAATGTGATGCCACGGGCAAACCCTTGCGCCTGCATGGTGTCAATATCGATATGACCGCCATGCGCCAGGTTCAGGAGGCACTGGCAGCGAGCGAAGAACAGTACCGCGGCACTTTCGAGCATGCCAATGTCGGCGTGGCGCATGTCTCGGTCGATGGCCGATTTCTTCGAGCGAATGGCTATCTGTGCAAACTGCTAGGCCGTGCCGAGTCCGAACTGCAAGCGGTGACCTTCCAGGACATCACCCATCCCGATGATCTGGGTAGCGACCTTGATCTCCTTCTTCAGCTGATGGATGGGAAAATCCCGTCCTACACCTTGGAGAAACGTTACGTCCGTCCTGACGGGACACTCGTCTGGAGCGATCTCAGCGTGGCTCTCATCCGCAATGATGAAGGTATTCCGCTGCATTTCGTCTCGGTCATCACCGACATCCAGCAGCGCAAGCAAGCGCAAGACTTGGTGAAACTGGTGCTGGACGAGGCCAACCACCGCGTGAAGAATCTGCTCTCGGTCGTCGGCGCGATTGTCAAGTCAAGCGCTCGGTCCGCAGGGAGCGTGAAGCAATTCGAAGAAGCTGTATCACTGAGGCTTAAGGGCATCGCGGCATCGCATGATCTGCTGATGGGCAAGTCCGTCGATGGTGGCGATCTCGCCCAACTCATTCGCAGACAGCTGGAAATCTTCACCGCTTGCGTGATTGAGCGTGTGATCATGGACGGCCCACCCCTTCAGCTGTGCCCTCGCGCTGTTCACGCCTTTGGCATGGTACTCCATGAGCTCGCGACAAATGCTTGCAAGTATGGTGCTTTGGCTAACGAGCGTGGTGAAGTGCACATTGACTGGTCCATCTCCGCTGAACGCGAAGCGCTGCATTTTGTGTGGCGAGAGGTTGGTGGCCCAGAAATCAAAATGGCCGGCCCGCAGGGTTTCGGATCCAAAGCACTGACGAGGATGTTAGCCGGCTCGCTTGGCGGCAAGGTTACGCACCAGCTGTTGCCTGCAGGCTGCGTTTTTGAAGCGGATCTGCCGCTCGGCAATTTGCTCGACAGATCGTGAAACAAACCTGCTCGGCTCTGATCAGGTCGTTCCCGCGACCGGGCCATCTACCTCAATCTTCGCTGCCACGCTGAAGAGGTAAGCCGCGTCATCGGTTGCCCCCTTCGCAGCTCTCGACATGGCTGAGGTAATGATCTTTGTCCGAATTGCCCGGCGGAAACGGGGATCGTGGAACTTGAGCGCTTCCAGGATCCCGGAGATCAATTTCTGATCACAACGCTCAGCAGGCGGCGGCAGGTCCAAATCCATCTTGCTAACCTCTTTGTCCCGCCATGCACCGCTAAAGAACCTCTCCAAGGCATTGAATGCAAGCGGGAAAGGACCGGCGGCACGGACAGCACGTTGAAACGAACAAACAGCGTCAGCGGAACGATAGCATCCATGATGCACACTGGGCAGCCAATGTGCAGCAGACCGAAAACACCTAATCGATCATTGTCGAATGCAAGAAGTGCCGTGTGCCCACAGCAGGACGCTGCCAGACATCCTTTTTGGCAAGAGATCTCATATCCTCTTGGCGGACAATCCGGGTTTTCGTAAGGCTCGCGAACTTGGACCGGGGGGTTGCATGGTCATCAATGCACATGAGGCGGAGCAGCAGCAATATGCTGCTGCAACAGCCATACATATCAATACTTTACGTATACTGATATCCAGCCTTTTGCCCTTGGCCGCCAAGAATGCCAGAAATCCAAAGCTGGACACCCGCAAAAACCTGGTAGTTCGAGGCGGATTGGTCCGAGGAAGGGT
>NZ_LSIA01000054.1:0-29218 GCF_001556015.1 Novosphingobium sp. CCH12-A3
CACGCGCCGAACCGCAAGATATTGCTGGAATTGAGAAACTTCTGAATCAGGCACTAAGGCTGTAGTCCGACATCGAAACGCCACGCAGCGAGAAGATTGGCGTATTGTCGCCCACGATCGATGTCAGCTGGAGATTGGCAACCTTGGTGACGAGGCTGTCAACATTGACAACCCGTGATTTGGAGAGCGTGTCGCCGCCGATCGCTGAGACGGAGATCGGAACGGACTGCAGGCTTTCGGCACGCTTTGTCGCCGTAACGACGATCTCGCCCTCTGGTATTGCTTCTTCGCTCTTGGCATCCTGGGCAAGAGCCGGTGTCGCGACGAGAACGCATGTTGCGGCTACCCCAGCCAGCGCGATCCCACGGAAAAGACGTTCCCTCATTGTCTTTGCTCCCATGTTCAGGGTGATTGCGTTTGTGTTCTTTCCTGCTCGAACCCTGCGACAAGCCGCGCCCTCATCGGCGCTCTTTCCAGTCTCAGGGGGTGGCGCCGCAGGCTGCCGATTTCCTGAGCCGTGTATGGTCTGAAATCGGTCGGCATGTGCGCCGGGTCGTAAGTGTAGAGTGTCCAGTTCAGGAGGTTTGCCAGACGCACGTCATCGAGATCGACGGTCGAGACACCCGGCACCCTACCGAGAAATTCTCGCCCGCCGGGGACCTGTAGAAATCGGGCGACAACATTCTTCATCGGCGGATTGGAGCGATCATCGCCGCCGCCATCGGGGCGATGGCACCCCTGGCACTTCAGTATGTAATCGATCCGAGCCTGCTGTGGATTGCTGACGCCACGCATTACCGGCTCGCCCGCCTCGACGCCGGCCCCCGCTGCCAGCGCAGCGAGGACGGCAACCAGAGCGAGCGCCAGGCGCTTCATTTCCCGCCGGCTCCCGAATGAAGCCTTGCGACATCCGCTGCAGAGAGCGAAGCGCCGGAATCGCGATGGGCAGCAACCTCCCTATCGCTGTACGGCGTGAATTTCGGCCCGGTCTTTGCGACCTGCGTACCAATATGGTTTAACACCGCGGCCACCGCAGCATCGTCCAGCACTTGAGCGGGCATGACACCGCGATAGGGTTTTCCCTCGACCGTGATCGGGCCTGACAGACCGCGCAGCACTGCAAGTGCAAGATAGCGGCGCCCTGCCGGCTTGGTTGCCAAGGCCCGAAAATCCGCCCCGAGCGGAGGGTAGGCACCCGGCACACCCGCACCAGTCTTGGTGTGGCACGCAGCGCAGCGCTGGAACACTGCCGCGCCATCGGGGGCGGCAGTGGCAGGCAGCGCCACTGCCGCCATCACCATGACCGGGATCAGACCGACCAGCGCTCTCATTTCGGTGCGTCCAACGCTACGCCGACGATCACTGCGGTCGAGCAGTTGTAGATGCTGCTTTCCGTGCCCAGGCACCAATTGTAGTCGTTGTTCGATTGCGGGCGGACTTGTGGACGGTCCCCTTCGTTACGGTTGCACAGGCACTGTCCGCACGAGGAAATGCCGCAGCAATCGTTGTAACTGATCACGTAGGCGCGGTTGTCGGCCGGGTTGGTGCACGTGCCGATCCACGTAATCGGCGACATTTCGGTGCCGGGAGGGCAGGAGCTGACAGTCCCGCCGCAGCACGAGCACAAGAACCCGTCGATCGCGCAGTAGCGCCAGTAATCGCACGAAGACTGATCGCCCGGATCCTGCGGATTGCCGGATGAGATGGGAGCGTGCTTGCCACCATCGGCATGCGATGATCCGCTTGCCGCCCGGGCAACGGGCAGGACCGGAAACACTGCCGCACCGGTAATCGTCGCTCCCAGCCAGGCGAGAGTGCTGCGCCGCGATGTTCCCCGTGCAATGCTGCGGGTCAGGCGCTCAGTCCACTTGTCGAAGCCAGCCATTGATCAGGCCTCCTTTCGGCGTGCGAGAAATTCCTGGATCGAGGCAACACCGCGCTCCTTCGCCTCGAACAAGCTTTCCAGATGCTCGCGGCTGTTGACGAGACCGAGCGAGGCAACGCGCCCATTTTCGTCCAGCAGGACCGCATAAGGCAGTTTGGAGACACCGAATGCCCTGCCGACCGCTTCGGAAAGGACCATGGGGACACGCTCGAGATCATGCGTGCCGCGGAGCCGCAGGTATTCAGCCTTGGTTCCATCTCCTGCGATTACGACATCAAGCCAATCGGCTTCGGCGCTCGCCGCCGATCGCACAACTGGCAGCAAGGTCTTGCAAACTGGGCAGTCAGGCGAGGCGAAGAACAGCAATTGGCTGCGCCCTTCCCGCTTGCCACCAATCTCGATGGGCGCGCCCTCGATCGTGGTGACGGTCATCGGACTGGCGACTTCTCCGATCTCCACCTTCTGGTGCAGCGTCAACGCGCCAGCGGGGGCAATGCGTTCATGGAGGATGCCAACCTGGCGAGCGAGGGCCGCGATCAACAAAGCCTGCACGACCACAGCGGTCCACAAGAGAATCTGGGACGTCAAGATCACGATTTCCTCCAGCGTGGAAGGGGAATGGCCAGCAGTTCCGAAGCGGCGAGATAGAGCGCCAAAAGGCCGGCGGCAGCAAATGGAGCGTCAACTCCGATCGATGCCGCCGGCAGGGTGGAAGCGATAGCGGCAAGCAGGGCGAGCACTGTGGGACGAGCGATAGTCAGCCAGCCAACCAGCTTCTCGCGACCGACAAGATCGCAACCGCAGTCGAGACTCTGCCCCCGATGTGCCAGCAGGGCTGCGGCATAAGCCAACCACACGACCATACCCAGTATCGCACCGGTCTTCTGAAGCGGCGCAACCAGCAGGCAAACAGCGGCTGCTACTTCCAGCGTGCCCGCAATGATGAGAAACAGCTGACCTTGCGACGGCATGCCGACCAAGCGTGCTGCGGCAATGGTCAGACGCCGATGAGAAACTGCCTTGTGCACGGCTGATCCGGCAAGCAGCATGGCGAGAAAGATAACGACCGGGGCCATATCAGGGTGCCGTGATCAGGATGGGATTTGCGCCACCTGCAGTGCCGAGGGAGCGCATGAATGAGCCGGTGGCGGCATCGTGAATATCGATGACCCCGTCACCGCGAGCGACAACAAGTTGCGGCTTGCTTTCCCTTGTCAGCGCAATTGCCGACGCCATTGCGCGCAGGGGAATGCGAGCCACGCGTGCCTTGGACGCCGTATCGACGACCCAGACCTCCGTCCCGCCATCCTTATGGCTTCCCTCTCGGCCATTAGGGCTCATCAGAACGAACAGCTTGCCGGCCCCATCGGTTGCGATCACCTGCCAGCCGCCCGGCCGCCATTCCGGCGCGCCACCTTCTGCGGTCCCGATGTTGAACGAGCCGCCGAGCGCGCGCGCAACATCCCCCGAAAAATCAAAAGCCTGGATCTGTCCACGGTAGCTGACAAACCATGCCGTGCGCCCGACCCATGCCGGGGTGCTGAAAAGCGGCTGATTGTCGATATCCTGAACCGTCTCAAGCGTCCTCGACGACACGGCCTGTCCGTCAGCGCCAAGCTTCACGCTCAAGATTGAACCATCCGCACAGAAGCTTGAGAAGCCGCGCTCACCAGTGGGATAAATCTGCGCGCAGCCGGGGAGATCGACTTCCGCCAGGACCTTCCGCGAGTCGAGGTCGACAACGCTAACTGACTGAGCAGGTGTGAAATTTGCGACAAGTGCCCACTTGTCCGCATTGGTGAACTGGAACAGCTGCGGATAGGTGACCGACTGCTGGCGCTTGCCGCCCGGCAACACAATTTCACCTTTCGGCTGAAGCGTGGCCATGTCCCAGATGGTAATCGCATCTGTCCGATCGCCACGCGTCAAGCGCGAGTAGAAGGTCTCTGCAGTCAAGACCTCTCCGCGCCGAGGGGAGACGAGCATGTTCGCGAACTGCGCAGCGCGCACGATGCCCTTCAGGGGCTGGTCTTCGGACGAGGTGTCCACGAGCATGACCCGACCATCAAGGATCGAGCTGAAATGGAAATCGTGGATCAGCACCCATGCCGCAGGCCAGGCTGTCGGCAAACTCCGGATTGAAGGAATGGGCTCTTCAGGTAGCGGCTCGGGAAACCGGGAAGTGGCTTTTACGGAGTTAGCAGCAGCAACCCCGGCAACCGCACTGACCGCCAGTGTGAAAGCCATGGTCAATCCAACAATTCTCATGCCGGCACTCCCCTTGTCCGCCGAGCCCGCTCATCGGCTGCGAACCATAGTCTCAGAGGAGCAACAAATCTGTCAAGTGACCTAAATTTCCTTTGTGACAGGGTTCCGAAGTGGCGATATGTAAGAATTGAGTAGAAGGGTTATTGTGATGAATCAGGCTGATGATCCGCCGAAGTACGTGACGGACATGGTCATGCCGGAGCGAGAAGGCGGGTACGTCAAAGGTAATGAAACTCGCGAACACATTCTTCGCACGGCGCTGTCCATCCTGATCGAAGAGGGATACCGGGCTATGTCGATGCGCCGAGTCGCGGCTGCCAGCGGCATGAAGTTCGGCAACCTGACGTACCATTATAGAAGCCGGGAAGACCTGGTTCGGGAGCTTCTCGAAGCCGTGATCCGCAGTTACGAACTCGAGTTTGTCGAGATCGTGCACATGCCGGGAGTACCGGCAGAGGAGCGGCTATGCCGGATTTGCAATCTCATCCTGGACGACATCCGATCGAAGAAGACAACCAATTTCTTTCCGGAACTTTGGGCGCTGTCGAACCACGACACGTTCGTTCTGGAACGCGTTCAGGAACTCTACGTCCGGGCTCGCGCCCCCCTTCTCGAGATCATCGCCGAAATGCGTCCCGATCTGGATGAGGCGAGCCGGGAAACGGTGGCTCTCTTCATTTCGGGATCGATGGAGGGAATGACCATCTTCGCTGGGCACGGCAAGCCGTTCGAACGCCGGATGCCGCAGATCGAACGTATTGCAGCGCGTTCGTTTGTACTGCTGGTCAAGACGATAAGCGAAAGCGAGATCAAGGGGCTTGGCCACTCCTGATTGCGCCAATCCTGACGGGATAGCCCCGCATCTGCTTTATCCGGCGCAAGGAAAAGCTGGATCTCATCGCAGAAACACCGGGCAGGCGAGCAAGGCACTCGCGGTGCACCCAGTCGTATTGCTCCAGATCCTTTGCCGCCACGCGCAGAATGTAGTCCGCTGCACCGGACATCAAATGACATTCGAGAATTTCGTCGAAATCGCAAACTGACCTTTCGAAGCGGTCCATCGCCTCGCGGCTCTGGCTAGTCAGCGTGATCTCCACGAATACCTCGACCGACAGGCCAAGTGCACGTGGATCCAATACTGCGCCATACCGCGCAATGACGCCGCTCTGCTCCAGCGCCTTGATGCGACGATGGCAGGCGGAAGAGGACAGAGCGACCTTCTCCGCAAGGTCGGACACGGACAAGGACGAGTCGTTTTGCAAGGCTTCAAGCAGGGCGAGGTCTGCACGGTCCAAAGGACAATATCCCATTGATCTCCGATTATGCGAAGAATATCACCACCATGAAGCTGTTCAACGCGAAAATTAGGCAAAAACTGCCGGCCATACCGCGATACTCTGCCCGCACTGAATAGACCTGCTTCTGGGAGCGATTCAATGCGCGTCGGCACCGTCAAGGAAATCAAGAATCACGAATATCGCGTCGGCCTGACGCCGGAAAGCGTTCGGGAATTGGCCGCACACGGACACGAGGTGTGGGTGGAGACCGGCGCTGGGAACGGCATTGGGGCCAGTGATGCGGACTACGAAGCCGCCGGCGCTATGATCAAAGCTGACGCCAAGATCGTCTTCGACGGCTGCGAGATGATCGTGAAGGTCAAGGAACCGCAGGCGGTCGAGCGGGCAATGCTCCGCAAGGGCCAGATCCTCTACACCTATCTCCACCTCGCTCCGGATCCCGAGCAGACTGCCGATCTGGTAAAGTCCGGCGTCACGGCCATCGCCTACGAGACGGTTACGGGCACGGGCAACACCCTGCCTCTTCTCAAGCCGATGAGCCAGGTTGCAGGCCGCATGGCAATTCAGGCGGGCGCGACGGCTCTAGAAAAGGCACATGGCGGACGCGGCGTGCTCCTCGGTGGCGTACCCGGCGTATTGCCCGGAAAGGTCGTCGTGATCGGCGGTGGCGTCGTCGGCTTCAACGCGGCGCAAATGGCCGTTGGGCTTGGCGCGGACGTCACGATCCTTGATCGTGACCCGGACGTGCTCGAGCGCCTCGACAACCACTTCGAAGGCCGCGCCCGCACGCTCTATTCAGGCAAGGCTGCGCTTGCCTCTCTCATTGCCGATGCCGATCTGGTCATCGGTGCAGTGCTCATCCCCGGAGCAGCCGCGCCGAAGCTCGTCACGCGCGACATGCTGTCGACCATGAAGCCAGGCGCCGTTCTGGTGGACGTTGCCATCGATCAAGGCGGGTGCTTCGAGACCTCGAAGGCGACAACTCATGCCGAGCCGACATACATCGTCGATGGCGTCGTTCACTATTGCGTGGCGAACATGCCTGGCGCTGTGGCACGCACCAGCACTTATGCCCTGAACAACGTCACCCTGCCCCACGCGCTGCGCATTGCCAACATGGGCTGGATGGCAGCGTTGAAGGCCGACCTCAATCTCGCCGAGGGTCTCAACGTTCACGAAGGCAAGGTTACATATCAAGCCGTTGCCCGTGAACTCGGGTACGACTTCGTTCCGGTTGGAGAGGTCCTCGCCTGATCAGACGGCGTTGATATCAACCACGGTAGGGATCGTGTCGTTGAGAAGAGTGATCTTCTTGCGTGCGATCCGCCACCTCCCGTCGGAGATGACCAGACGGTACTCGTATCGGCCAAAAAAGCAGTCCGACCGGTTCATGCGCACGTCATGGCGGTGGCAGTTAAATGCTGCGCACACTTCGGCATATCCGTCCCCTGCGTCAGTCAACAGAACGTTCGTTACCTGGTGAACCACGCGGGGCAAAGGCGAAGAAGCGGTAGACAAACCGGACGTAAGCCGCATGACCCGATCCTCAAGGTTGCGGCGCCCCCTGTAGTAGATCAGCGACAACTCTCGATCCGGGTCATCGGTAAGCGTCACTTCATCACGCCACGCCGGCATCCAGAATTCCACGTCTCCAGTAAACAGGTCGAGCCACTCGTCGAAGCGACCAGTATCGATCAGCAGGGCCTCCAGATAAAGGAGTTCCTCGGCCTGCTCTCGCGTCATCGCTGGCGTCATTCCGCAAACTCCGCGCTCATGCGCTTTGCCCACGCACGGTAGTAGCTGTGATACAGCGTCTCGTCGCAAAGCTGGGAATCAGCCAGAACACTGCGTTCCGGGTAGAGATCAATTCTGTCCGAGAAGCGATTTCCCCCTATGGCGGACGCCGTCATCCCTCGTGCGTAACCCTGTAGCCAAGGTTCGATTTCTGCAGCAAAGCCGATCTGGCAGTTCTCGTACGATACCGTGTCGTCGGGCGTGGCCATGCCGGTGGGATTGAAGAAATCCTCGTACTGGCGAATGCGTTGACGCCTGGCGGCATCGCTCTCCGCTCTCGGCGCGATGCACCACGTTCGCATTTCCGTTAAGCCCGGCCCGAGCGGACGTATCACGCGCAGCTGGCTTGAAGCATTCTCCGCAATCTGTAGGTTCGGAAAGATGGTGAGGTTGCGCATGTTGAACATCCAGTCACGCCTAGCCTCGCCATGTTGCGCAGCAAGCGCTTCCGCCCGTTCATACAGGGGTATGGCCGGCGTCACGCCAAACACGCCCCAGTTCAGCACGTGCCCGTTGGCGAAGCTAAAACTGCCACCGCCGATACCTTTCGTATCCTCCTTCCAGTAATCGCTGTTTTCCCAGACCGAAGCGACGACGTCCGCGCTCAGCTCCTTCTGCCGCTGCTCGAGAACTCGGATGTAGGACGGGTGAGCAGAGGTGAAGTGATAAGCGTCCGAACAGTTCTCCAATTGCAATTTCCAGTTGGCCTCGAAGGTAAAGGTGACCTGACCGGGTACAAGCTCCAAGCCATCGGCGCTCTGGTCGGCAACGAGATCGAGCAACTTGGCGGCCTCGCCAAGGTATTCCACCAGAGGCGGGACGTCTGCCGCCAGACTACCAAACAGGAAACCGCGATAGTTGGAAAACTGCGCCAAAGGCACGAGCCCGTGATTGTCCTGATCGAAGGCCTCCGAATAGCACCCGGCCGCCTTCCATTTCACCGCCTTGTTCCTGCCCGCGCTGTCGAACGACCAGCTGTGGTAAGGACAGACGTGCAGGCGCGCGTTGCCCTGTCGCACCTGCGCCAGGCGCGCTCCCTTGTGAGGACAGGAGTTTATGAAGCCTCGCAGGATGCCCTCACCATCTCGCTGGACGAGGACCGGCACCCGCCCGGCGAAAGTCGTGAAAAAGTCGTGTGCCCCGCTCGCCTGGCTTTCCAGTCCGAGGAATATCCAGCCGCCCTCGAACAATCGCCGGATCTCGGCGTCGAAAACGCGTTGATCGGCGAAGATCGCACGGCTCACGCGGAACACGCCTTCATCAGGTCTGTCGTCAATGAGGTCTGTAAGACGCAGCGTCATGCCACAATTGCTTCGACAAGCGTGGGCTCCTTCGAAGCCAGCGACCATGAAAGCGCGGCATCAAGCGAGGCTGCGTCAACAGCCCTCCGCGCCGTCAAGCCATGGCCTTCGGCGATCTTGCAGAAATCGAGTTCCGGAAACTTGGTCCCGACGAGCTCCTGCATTCCGAAGTGATGCCCGAAATGGTGTAACGCTTCGTAGCGGTTGTTCTTGATTATGATGAAGCTGACTGGAAGCCCATGCTGTACCGCTGCGTGCAAGCCCTGGATTGCATACATGGCAGAGCCATCCCCAAGTACGGCAACCACCTTCTCCTCAGGACGCGCCATCGCCATTCCCACTGCGGCCGGCAGGCCATGCCCCAAACCGCCGCTGGCCGTGGTGTAGAAGGTATCCTTCTGCACGATCGGCAACCGGTCATGCATTGCGCCACGACTTGACGGAGCTTCCTCAACGATAATGCTGTGCGGATCACGCAAGGCCGCAAGTCGTTGCAGGACGAACGCGTCCGACATGACCGCACCATCGAGCGGCTCAGGGTGCAGTCGCGACATGGGTGCCGTTCGCTGCGCAAGGCCGCCTTCGGCAAGCAGCGAGACAATCGCATCTCTGCAATTGCCAACTATTGCCGTTCCCGCTGGCGCCCATGCTGCGTGCACATGATTGTCGCCGATCAGCCAGACTTCACAGCTTTCGGGAACATGGAGTCCGCCTCCCTCGACATGATACAGATTCATGGGTCCGCCGAGGGCCAGAACGAAGTCATATGGAGCAAGTGCGGAAACGATGGCTTCCCGGGCCGCCGTGAGAAACCCGGCGAAGAGCGGATGATTTTCGGGAAAGCTGCATCGTGCGGACATCGGCGCAACCCAAACCGCGGCATTGTGCCTTTCGGCCAGCGCGACGACCTCATCCCACGCCCCGTCGCGCGCAACACCTGCTCCGACAACGAACGCAGGGCGATCGGAACGTGCTAGGGCATTGGCGCATTCGGCCAGTGCAATGCTGTCCGGAGCGCGGGCGGGATGGACTTTGCGTAATACAAATGGCTCGCACTCGCGATCCCAGTCGTCGATCGGGATCGAAACGAACGTGGGGCCTCGGGGTGGCTCCATCGCCACCAGCCAAGCGCGGTGAAGGGCTGCAGGAACATCTTCCGCGCGCGCCGGCTCGCACGACCATTTCACGAATGGCCGAGGAAACTCGCTGGCGCGCTCTGCGAACAGGAATGGCTCATATGGCAGTATGGACCGAGCCTGCTGCCCAGCCGTCACCACCAGCGGCGTCTGGTTCTTGTACGCGGTAAACAGGTTTCCCAAAGCATGCCCGACCCCGGCCGAGCTATGGAGATTGACGAGCGCCGCACGGCCCGTTCCTTGTGCATATCCATCGGCCATGCCGAGAACGATGCTTTCCTGCAGCCCCATCACATAGCGAAAGTCCGCCGGAAAATCCCGGAACATCGGCAATTCGGTAGAGCCCGGATTTCCGAAAACCGTCGTCATCCCAACTTCGCGCATCACCTCTAGCGAAATTTCTCGAACTGTCGGCATCTCGCTCCTCTAGGTTCACCCGGTGCAAAGCATGGTGCGTCATTGGCATGCGCACAATTGTTATATCTTGCTGCCCCCAGTAAGTGAAACGGAGTTGGGCACACTTTGTAAGCCCACCCCGCTTGGGAGGGAACATGGAACGAGTGGTGGTGGTAGGTGCGGGAGCGATGGGATGTCTTTTCGCCGGACGTCTGGCCCGTGCAGGAAAAATGGTCACCTTGGTGGACATCGATGCGGACCGCCTCGAGCAGATTGCAAAAAGGGGCGTCGAACTCCACGACGAATGCGGCAACTGCGTGATGGCCGTAGGCACTGCCCTGGCAGCCGACGCACCCAACGCAGATCTGTTGCTGCTTTTCACAAAGGCCATGCACAGTCGTGCTGCGATTCAATCCGTTGCCCGCCTTGCAGACGGGCATTGCTGTGCATTGACCCTTCAAAATGGCTTGGGAAATGCCGAGGCCATTTCGGAGGTGTTCACGCCAGACCGTACGCTTGTCGGCGTGACAGACTGGCCAGCGGACCTGTCCCCTCCCAACGCCGTGGCGGCGCACGGGACGGGCCACGTCTGGCTTGGATCGTTCACGGCAGGTGGACAAAGCTCGGCAGTCGAAGCTGTCAAATGTCTCAATGCTGCAGCAATGCAGGCGCAGCATGATCCCCTCGTGCTTGCAGCAATCTGGGAGAAGGCAGCCTTCAATGCCGCACTGAACGCGCTTGCGACCATCCTCGACCGTCGTGTTGGTGGCCTCGATTCCCCGGAAGGCCGAAGAGTTGCCACAGCAGTAATCGACGAGACGATCGCAGTGGCGAACGCGCAGGGCATCCGGATGGATAGGGACCGCCTCCTGGCCAAGACCGATTTCGCGCTCACCAACCACCGGGCGCACAAGCCGTCCATGCTACAAGACAGACAGGCAGGTCGCACAACGGAGATAGAGGCGATCAACGGTCAGATCATTGCAGCAGCAAAACGAGCAGGACTTGCCGCCCCGGTTACCGAGACGCTCGCCGAACTTGTCAGGATGGGCGAGCCCGGCCGGATTTGATCGGACCGGGCGCCGCATTGTCAGAACTTTGCGCCGGCCCTCAGCCCGAACATGCGCGGCGTTGTAGGCACGATGTAGGGACGCTGCGTGCAGGCGCCGCACTGAACGAAGCGCGACAATTGGCCACGTTCGTCGGTCAAATTGCGAACAAAGGCTTCGATCGAATAACTCGACCACTCACCCCCGATCGCAAGATTGACTTGGCCAAAGCCCTCTAGCCGCCCCTGCGCCGCTGCAAAATCAACGCGAAGGTCCGAGCTTGCGGAACTTTGGTATGTCGCGTTGACTTGTCCGTAGACCTTGCCCTCGCCCATCGGCACCGTGTAGCGTGCGGTTCCGCTCATCTTCCACTGCGGAGTAATCGGAAGGCGGGTTCCTGCCGGCGCCTGCAGCGAATTATCGGGGTCGGAGCAGGTGAAGGTAGGATCGATGGCTGCGCAAAGATTGTTGCGGATTTTCGCGTCGGTATAGGCACCGGACAGATTGATGCTCAGCCGATCCAGCGAAATCGCTGCATCTAAGTCAAAGCCACGAATCCGCGCATTCGGACCATTGGTGATGATTGTGAAGCTGTTTGGGCCAAGGTAAGAGAACTGGAAATTTTTCCAGTCCTGCTGATAAACCGCACCATTCAGGCGTAGCAGGCCGTTCGCCAGCGTCGTTTTGAAGCCAAGTTCGTAGTTGGTAAGGTAATCGGGCTGATAAGCGCCGAAGTCGCCTCTGCGGTTGATGCCGCCCGGACGAAATCCGCGTGACACCGTAGCGTAAGCCAGCACGTCGCTGTTCGGCTTCCAAGTTGCATTGAAGCGGTATGTACCGCCCGAACCGATCGCCCTGACCGGCTTGACCTCACCATTGATAACGCGCCCGAGATTGTTGCAGGGACTACCCGCAACGACAGCCGGCAACAATGTGCCCGAGCCGGTACGCTGCCAATCACCGTTCTCGTCCTTGGTGAACAGGCGTTCGCCGTTGCTTGTGAAGCAACTACCTACGCCTGTGGCGAAGCTGCCGGCACCATTGAACGGAGTGTCGTTGAAGTCGCTGCCGGGATTCCTGCCGAAGCCGAAGAAACCGATCAACGAGTTGTCATAGATAAAGGCGCGGCCACCTGCTGTCAGCGTCACCGTCGGTGACAAGTCCAGACTGAACTCCCCGAACATCGCATAGTCTTTGTCGACGCGCTTCTGTTGCGTGAGCCAGAGCGTGCCCGGGAAGCCATTCACCGAAACAAGCGGACCAAGATTGTTGATCTTGTAGTCCTGATGAATGAGGTTGGACTGATACTGGTAGAACAAGCCCCCAACGAAACGAAAGGCCTCTGTCGAAGGGGAAGCGACCCGAAACTCCTGACTGAATTTCTTGAAGTGATCGGTGCCGATCACGTTCTGCCGAGGATCAATCGTGTTTCCGAGAGAGTCCTGATAATAGAAGTAGTTGGCCAAGCCGCCAACGGATTCATACAGCGAATCGTAAGCTTCCGAATAGTCGGTATAATCGCTTGACTGGAAGGTCTTGCGATCAAGATACGCGCCTGCGTAAGTCACGTCCCAGTTGCCAAACTTGCCCTCGATCGTCAGCGCAGCCTGCCAGAACTTGTCGTTGCGGAACTCCGGGAAGAAGTGCTGCACCTGAAGATCACCGACCGACGGATCATATCCATAAGACCCGCGGCTCTTGGTTTCCTGGTACATGAACTGCGGCGTGACGGTCCAGTTTTCGTCCAGATCGACCTTGAGCGCAGCGCGGCCACCGTAGATGTCGGTGTAATTGTAGTCCTTCTTGACGAAGGCCGCGTTGTTGACGCTGACGCCATCCTTGATGCAGCCGTTGATGTTATCTTCGTCGTCGAATGTCGGCGTGCCGCAGAACGTGCGCGTGCCTGGCACATTATCGATGAAGCCGGCATCGCGCTGATACCAGCCCACCACACGCAAAGCCGCGTTGGAGGACAGCGGCGCGTTGATCATGCCTTCGAGCTTGTAGCCCTGTCCGCCCTTGTGGACCGTGTTCACCTCGCCGTCGACGCTGCCGTAGAAGCCGGACGTATCGGGCTTGTTGGTGATGATGCGAATTGTCCCGGCCTCGGACGATGCCCCGTAAAGCGTGCCCTGCGGGCCAGAGAGGCTTTCGATGCGGGCGATGTCATAGACATGCACGTCAAGGTTGCCGCCGATGGTGGTAACCGGTTGCTCGTCGAGATAGACCCCGACCGACGGCAGCGAGCCAGAGTGATTGCCATCGCCGCCCGAGGCCACACCGCGCATGTAAACGACGTTCGTACCTGGCGTTCCGCCGAGCGCCTGGAACGTGACCGATGGCAGCTGCTGCGCATAGTCGGTGAAGCTGGCGACCCCGAGCTGCTCCAGCTTCTGCGTGCCAAGCGCCTGGATCGAAATGGGCACGTTTTGCAAGTTTTCACTGCGCTTTTGCGCGGTAACGATGATGACGTTGGGATCGGATTCCGCAGCATCCGTCTGCGCCTCTTGCGCCATCGCCGGAAAACTAACGGCCGCCCCCGCCAGCATGAGAACCTTGGCCAACTGCGTACGACGATTGATCTTCGTTTGCCCGCGCATAGCAGAATTTACCCTCATGTTTCTGTTTTGCGCGACGATGCTGCTCTTGTGCGATCCTTATCGTCAAGCGGGATACTGCACGAAGCGAGCGTTAACCCTGCAGGCGTGGCTAATTTACAACGATGTCGGTTCCGAAGTCTGCCGGCGCGTCCGGATAGGCCTCGAGAACGTCACCCAACACCGACTTTAGAGGCTGCAGCCATTGCTCGAAAGGCTTCCATGCCTCTGTTCCATCGCGAAAAATCGGGCGACGCACCTGTTCCGAACTTGCAGTCCTCACTGCACGTTCGGTCTCATGGAACGTCAGGCAAGACTCCTCGAATGGCAAGCCGCAATGGGCCAGCAGAGCCCTAACTTCGGCTTCCGTCTGCTCTACCATCCGCTCGTATATCACTCTGTGCACGACGCCCGGGAGCACCTGATCAAAGTGCGCCATCGCCCGCACATAGTCGCGGTAATAGCGGCCCATGTCATCCAGCGAATAACTGAAGCCCTGCCCCCGCGCGAAATGCTGCTTGAAGTTCGAGAAGCAGCAGGCGAGCGGATGACGACGGGCATCGATAATCCTGGCGTTCGGCAGGATCGCATGGATAAAGGGCACATGCAGCCAGTTGTTCGGCATCTTGTCGATGAACAATGGCCGTGCCGTATGCCGTTGCACCCGGGTTCGCGAAAGATAGGCTTCGCCAAGCTTGCGCAGTTCGTCACCATCGAGAGCTGACAGCGCTTCGGGATAGCCTTCGACACTGCGTGCAAGGAAGCCGATGTCGGAGAGTTCGCTCGTACCTTCCACCTGCGAGTGACTGGACAGGATCTGCTCGACCAGCGTCGAGCCCGCGCGGGGCATGCCAAGAACGAAGATTGGATCAGGCGCTGTGCACCCCTTCCCCTGCAATCCAGCGACGACAGCCGGCGTGAAAGCTGCGATCGCAGCATTCACGTTCTGGGTCGTATCTTCCGCTCGATATGGTATCCGACGACGACGCAACTCGTTGCCTGCCGCGTAGTGCGCAAACGACGCCTCTGCCTCTCCTCGATCCTCGAAAGCCTTGCCCAGCGCGAAATCGAGATGCCAGCGATCTTCCGCAGTGAGGTCCGTCCGCGCCAGTGCCTGCTGCATGGCCGCCATGTCGTCATTGCTAAACTTCACCGTCTTCAAATTTGCAAGGCTCCACCAGGCCTCACCAAGCACTGGCAGAAGTTCGATGGCCTTGCGGTAGGCGGCGATACCCTCCGCCTGCCGCCCAACGGTCTTGAGCATATGACCATAGCTCATCCAGACGCGGGGCTGGTTGGGCGCTTGCCGCAGCACTTGTTGGTAGAGCGCAAGAGCCTCGTCGAACTCGCCTATGCGGCCATAGGCAGCTGCCTGCAAGTTGGCGTGCCCGGCGTTGTCCGGATCGTCAGCCGTGACTTTTGCAAGCTCTTCCAACGCCTCGGGCGCACGATTTGTGCGGTAGAGGACCAAGGCGAGGTTCGCCCTTGCTGCCGTGAACTGCGGAGCAAGCTCGATTGCCCTGCGCAACAGGTTCTCCGCGTCATTATAGCGCCCGATACGTCCCGCCAGTTCGGCAAACAGTCGGATGGCGCGGACATCGAAGGGATCGTCCTTCAGCAGCGACCGCAGAAGCGGCTCGGCCGTTGGCAAGTCGTTCTCGTTCATGGCAACCGCCGCACGGACAAGCCGCGGATCGTAGACCGGTGCAGCAAGGTGCGGCGAAGACGTGGTCACATTGGTCATCAACTGCATCACAAACATGGTGACGCCTCGCGATCAAGCGCTAGTCTTCACCCAAGCACAATGAAGGGAACCAGTTGCCAATGATCGCGACGCGCAAGCTGGGCTTCTGGATGACGCTGGCGCTGGTCGTTGGCAACATGATCGGTTCGGGAATCTACATCCTGCCCGCAACGCTTGCACCCCTGGGTCAAAACCAGTTGATTGGCTGGGCGGTGACGATCACCGGTGCGCTGTGCCTTGCTTTCACCTTTGCCCGCCTTGGGGCACGCCTGCCGTTGGCGGGAGGACCCTATGCGTATGCGCAGACCGCATTCGGACCGGTTGGAGGCTTTGTAACTGCCTGGTCGTATTGGACAATGATCTGGGCGGGCAACGGCGCCGTAGCAGTCGCGGTCGTATCCAACCTGAGCCTGATCTTTCCCGTCATGGGCCGCGTTCCCGGGTTTCCTGCGATCATCTCCGTCGGGTGCGTGTGGTTGCTCACCGCGGTCAACATTCGGGGTGTCCGCGCCGCTGGCGATGTATCGGTTGTCACCACAGTACTCAAACTGGTGCCGCTGGTTGGCCTTATTGGCCTGACTCTGTGGTTGCTGCTTACTGGCGCCCCCCGTGCAGTGCAGCCTGCGGTGCCGCTGTCAGGCACGGTGGTTGCAGCGGCAGCTGGCCTCACCTTCTGGGGCTTCCTCGGCCTTGAGTCAGCAACCGTCCCTGCTGACAAGGTGGAGAACGCCGCCTCGGTCGTCCCGCGCGCCACACTGATCGGCGTCGCACTGACCGGGTTCGTCTACATCGGCATTTCCACCGCCTTCGCACTTTACATGCCCATGCAAGCTGCCGCCGCATCTCCTGCGCCAGTGGCCGATTTTCTCGCGCGGTTCTTCGGGTCCGGTGTGGGTCAGATCGTCGCAGTCTTCGCCGCGATCAGCGCGTTCGGCACGCTCAATGGTTTCATCCTTCTTCAAGGCGAAGTGCCTTGGGCTATGGCGAAGGGCGGCGTCTTCCCGCGCTGGTTCGCAACAGAAGGGTCCCGCGGCACACCGGTACGCTCGCACCTGGTTTCAAGTGTCTTGCTGAGCATCGTGACCTTGCTGAACTTCGGTCGCGGGATGGGAGACCTCTTCGCATTCATCGCCTCCGTAAGCCTCGCCGCCGGCATGCTGTCCTATTTCCTCGCCATGCTCTCGGCCGTGCGCCTGCTACCGGGCGAGCGCATTCTGGCCGTCGCAGCTCTCATCGGAGCAGGCTTCATTGCCTGGGCGGCATGGGGCCTCGGCGGCGAAGCCCTCTCTTATGGCGCGGGCTTCATTGCGCTCGGCTTGCCGGTCTATCTCTGGGTCAGGAGCGATGCAGCAGCTTCCACAGCACTGAACGGTCACGGATGATCTCGTGCGCCGCGTTGTGGCCGGGCGCTCCGGTCACGCCGCCCCCCGGGTGGGTTCCCGATCCGCACATGTAGAGGCCCTTGATCGGCGAACGATAGTCACCATGACCAAGCACCGGGCGCGCAGCCCAAAGCTGATCGAGGCCCATGGTGCCGTGGAAGATGTCGCCCCCGATAAGCCCGAACTTGCGCTCCAGGTCCAAAGGCGAATGTATCTGCCGTGCGATGACTGCACCCCTGAAGTTCGGCGCATGCTCGGTGACCGTATCGATGATCAGGTCCGCCACTTCTTCGCGATGCGCGTCCCAATCAATGTTCGGATCGAACTGCTGGCAGAACAGGCTCGCTACGTGCTGCCCCGGAGGCGCCAGACTGTCGTCGACGGTGCTCGGGATCTTGATCTCCACAATCGGCTTCTTCGACCAGCCGTGCTGCTGGGCATCGATGAAGGCCTGATCCATGTAATCCATGCCTGGCGCGATGATGATTCCGGCCGTGTGATGTTCGGCCTGTTCCTTGCCGGGCAGCACAGTGAAATCCGGCAGTTCGGATAACGCGACATTCATGCGGAAGGTGCCGGAACCGGTCTTGTAGCCCTTTATCCGGCGGTTGAAGTCCTCTTCGAGATCCGAGGAGTCGACAAGTTGCCGGTAAAGCAGCGCGGGGCCGACATTGGCAGCGACGATCGGCGCGTAAAGCTCTTCGCCACCTTCCAGCTTCACGCCCGCAGCCTTGCCGTTGCTGACCAGCACCTTGGAAACCGGTGCTTCAAGGCTGATCTCGACGCCGACCTCGGCACAGGCCTTGGCCATCGCCTGCGTGATCGCGCCCATGCCGCCGACAGAATGGCCCCAGGCGCCCAGTTTGCCGTTTACCTCGCCAAAGACATGGTGGAGCAGCACATAGGCAGAGCCGGGCGTCGAAACGCCAGCATAGTTGCCCACCACCGCGTCAAACGCGAATGCCGACTTGACGTGATCGTCCTCGAACCAGCCATCAAGGAAATCGCGCGCCGACTTGGTGAAGATATCCAGCAGGTCACGCTGCGTTGCCATGTCGAGCTTGGCGATCGGCCACCCCTGCATTGCAGCAGACTTCAGCGCAGCAATGCCGCCACCAACATTCGGCGGCGTCTGCAGCGAAATGTCGCGCAGCACGTTGGCGACCTTTTCCAGCGCGGCGTCGTATCTGGGATAGGCCTCGGCATCCTTCGTGGAAAAGCGCGCGAACTCTGCCTCCGTGCGCCCCGGCCCGCCACCCAGCTTGAGGTACGTATCGGGAAACGGAAAGAAGTTGCTGATTGTCCGCTCGATCACGCGATAGCCATGATCGTGGAGCTTCATGTCTGCGATCACCTTGGGCCGCAGCAGGCTGACAGTGTAGCTCGCGGTCGAGTTGCGGAAGCCGGGGTGGAATTCCTCGGTGACTGCTGCGCCACCGACAATGTCGCGACGTTCCAGCACGCGCACCTTCATTCCCGCCCTGGCGAGATAGAATGCGCAGACCAGGCCATTGTGGCCGCCGCCGATGATCAGTGCGTCGTAACGGTTGGACATGCGATAATTCCCCGAAACCATCGTGATTACTTCTTCGACCAGCCAGCCGACGGAGCCCTGTGCAGTCGCGCCTCGGGCGTGATCGCGCGGATTTTGCGGGCGAAGCTGCGCAGGCACACTTCGCTCTTGCCAATCGGCCCTGCCCCGTAGGAGTTCGACGCCATGCCCTGCTGAATCCGTTCGATCAGCCAGGTATCTTCTGCATTGACCACCCGGTTGATCCGCCAATTTGCATAGCGCACCAGCTTCATCTCTCGGCGTTCGTCCGGTAGCGCAAAACACATCTCGCGCAGCACCGAAGTCGTGGGCGTCAACGGCAACCACTGCATGAAATCAATCTGGTCGGCATAGATATCGAACGCCATGTTCGGCCAGAGCTTGTAATACAGCCACCGGCGCTGCGATTGCTGCGGAAGATGCGGCACTTCTGGCAGGTGCGTCTGATAGAACCGTTCCCAGAAATTCGCCGAAGGCTTGTCGACAAGATCGCCCTTCATCCGGTCAACCCAGCCGTGGTCGGAGATCTCGTACGATTTCCCGAAAATGCGCGTCAGGCCATCGTGCGCAACCGGGATGTGCAAGTTGTCGGAATAATTATCGCCAACGCTCTTCCAGTTCACCTGCCTCTCGCGCAGGCGCACGTCGCCGATGCGGCGCATATCCTCAAACCGATAAGGCTCAACCTCTTCCTCGAACGGCGCCATCATTTCAGCGACGCTCGGGAAGCCTGCATCAACCAGACGCACGAACACAAAACCACGCCAGATCTCGACCGCAACCGGCACTAGGCCATTATCTTCGAGTTTCAGCGCCGGGTAATCCGACTTCATGGGCACGCCCGAAAGCCGTCCGTCAGGCTCGAATGTCCAGGCGTGATAGGGGCAGACCAGCTTTCTGGCACAACCTGCAGGGCCCTCGACAAGACGCATGGCGCGGTGGCGGCAGACGTTGGTGAAGGCGCGGATGACGCCATCGTCTCCTCGGATCGCGATTACGCTTTCGTTCAGGTAATCCAGCGTCCGGTATTCTCCGGCAGCGGCAAGGTCGCCTTCATGGCAGACGATCTGCCACGACGGCCGGATCACCCGCTCCATCTCGACGGCAAAGTACTCCGGATCGGTATAAAGCCAGCCCGGCAGGCTCCAGTCCGCGTCAGGATCGACTTCGTCCGATGAGATATGGCGGAATGCGCCGGATAGATCGCCCATGAACCCGAATCCAGATTGTCTGTTGAACAATCGTACAACAACGGGCAGATTGTTCAAGAGATGAGCGAAGCAGCAGCATCCCCCGCGTTCCGTCGCACAGAACCCGACGTCCGGCGCTTGAGCCTTATCGAAGCTTGTGCCCGCGTGCTTGCCCGCAACGGGGCAGCCGGGGCGAGCGTCCGTGCCATTGCGCAGGAAGCAGGTGCCTCGGTCGGCCTCGTGGGTCACTACTTCGGTGGCGTTGATGCGCTTGTTGCCGCAACGTACGAACATGTCGATCGCCGTGTTGCCGAAGCGCTCGACCTTGCAGTCGCCGAGGCCGGCCCCGCGCCTCAGGACAGGTTGGAAGCTTTCGTCACGGCCTCCTTTGCGCCGCCGATTGCAGATACGGCCCTGCTGGCCACGTGGATCGCGTTCTGGAGCCTTGTCACGGCACGCAAGGACATTGCTCGTCAGCATGACGAGCAATACGCCCTTTACCGCGCCCGGCTCGAAGCCCTGTTAGGAGATTGCGGCGTGCCTGTCTCGGCACGCCGTCGACACGCCATAGCGGTCACGGCGCTGGTGGACGGGCTCTGGCTCGAACTGTGCCTGTCGCCCGGGTGTTTCACAGCCGGAGAAGCGCGGGACATCGCCCGCGGCTTCCTCGCATCCATCACTTCGTCAGGTCGGTGATCAGGCTCAAGTAATAGGTGATCCCCGGACGGATGTTGGAGAGGCGAGTCCGCTCATTGAGGCCATGGGCGAACGACTCCGAGTCCTTCGCAAACGTCGGACTCAGGCCGTAGCTCGGCACGCCGACAGCGCGGAACCACATTGAATCAGATGCCCCAGATGATTGCGAGGGGATCAACGGCACACCGGGATAGGCCTTGGCCATCGCCTTCGCCACTGCGGCCATAAGATCAGGCCGTAGCGGCGATGCCGGCGAAGCCACCGACCCGACCGTGACATCGGTGACCTTTACCACCGGATCACCAATGACCTTGACCAGTTCCGCCATGATCTCTTCCTTGGAATGGCCCGGGAAGATGCGGCAGTTGATGTTGGCGAAGGCCCGCTGCGGCAGGGCATTTTCCGCGTGCCCACCGCCCAGCATCGTCGGCACACATGTAGTGCCAACCAGTCCGACCATGGCCGGATCGGCCCGCAGAGTAGCCAAGGCCGTCTCGTCGGCAGGATTGGCCGCAAAGGCGCGCATCGCAGCAGCTACCTCCGGCTTTTCGGTAAATGGCGCTGCCTTCTCGAACGCGGCCTTGGTGATTTCGTTCTGCTCGGCCTTGAACTTGTAGGCACCAACTTTCACCAATGCTTGCGAGAGTTGCACGATCGCATTGTCCGGCCGGGGCGCGGAACTGTGCCCGCCTGGATTGGTCACCTCCAGCCGATAGTCGGCATAGGTCTTCTCCGCGCCCTGCCAGGTCCAGAACAGAGGCTTGGCAGTCGCCTCGTCGAGGAGTCCGCCACCGCCATCAACATTGATGACCAATTCCGCGTTCTTCAGCTTCTCGGCTATGATCGCGCTGGTCTTCATCGTCGTTTCCTCGTCTCCGGAAAACTCGATGACGATGGTGCGCCTGGGCTTGAAGCCCTGTCGGCGCAGTTCGATGAGCGTCGAAAGGGCCAGCGCCCCGTCGAACTTCATATCGCTCGCGCCACGGCCATAGAGGATGCCGTCCTCAACCACTGGCACGAAAGGATCGCGCTCCCAATCCTCGCGCCTGGCCTCGACCACGTCCATGTGACCCGAGATCACCAGAGGTTTGAGCGCCGGATTGCTGCCCTTCCACGTCGCGATGATATAGGCGGTATCGTCCACCGGCGTGATCTCGATATCCGAGGTGCTCCAGCCGCCCGCCACCAGCGCGTCACCGAAAAGCCTGGCGACATCGATGGTCCTGTTGCCGTCCCCCCTCACCGAGCGAATGGCAATGGCCTTCTGCGACAGATCGAGTACCTGGGCCTCGGCCTTTGGATAAGTGGCCTCTTTCGCGATGGCGGGCATGGAACACGCAATGGAAGCGGCAAGGACAACGCAGAACTTGGGCGGCATGAGCAAGACTCCTCTACCACCAAGCTGACCTCTGGCGAGACTACAGGCAACCGCTTTTACTGGGCATATCAAATCAGAAAGGCCCCAGACGCGAATGCGTCCGGGGCCTTCCGAAACCCGTCTAGATGATGATCAGGCTTTAATCTTGCTCGTGTCAAACGTGCCGAGGCCGGGCTTGAAGCTCTTCTCATCCAGGAACTGGCGCGTGGCTTCCTTTCGAGCAGCGGCGCCGCCAAAGCTGTGCAGCGCTTCCTGCGCACGGATCTGGTACTCCAGACCGTTGTCGTAGGTCATGTCGACCATGCGGCGCATCGTCCACTTGGTTGCACGCAGGGCATGCGTGTCCTTCTTCTTGAGCGCTTCGCAAATCTCCAGAACGCGCGCTTTCAGCCTGTCAGCAGGGACGGCTTCGGTGACGAGACCCTGTTCTTCGGCCTGCTTGCCGGTAAGATTCTCGCCCATCATGGCGTGGTACATGGCCTTGCGGAACGGCATCAGTTCCTGGGCGACCTTGGATGCTCCGCCACCGGGCAGAATGCCCCAGTTGATCTCGGAAAGACCGAACTGGGCATCTTCAGATGCGATCGCGATGTCGCAGCCAAACAGAGGGCCGTAACCTCCACCAAAGCACCAGCCGTTGATCATCGCGATGGTCGGCTTCTCGTACCAGCGCAGACGCTCGAACCAGCCATAGCTCTCGCGCTGTGACTTGCGCACCGCTCCAAGACCCTGCGCCTCGGTCTCGCGGAAGTACTCCTTGAGATCCATTCCTGCGGTCCAGGCATCACCCTCGCCGGTCAGCACCAGAACCTTCACATCCTCGCGGAACTCGAGTTCCTCAAGCACCGCCTTCATCCGGCGGTTAAGCTTCGGGCTCATGCAGTTGCGCTTTTCCGGGCGGTTGAATTTCACCCAGGCAATGCCGTCTTCCACGGTGAAAGCGACGGTATCTTCTTCCGCACGCTCGGTCTTCTGCTGTTCGGTCATGGTCTTTCCTCTAGGGCAATCGTGCAAATTCAGATGGGATAATGGCCGGGCTGCGTCTCCATCGTGATCCAGCGCAGCTCGGTGAAACTGTCGATGCCGGCTTTGCCACCGAAGCGCCCGTATCCAGACGCCCCGACGCCGCCGAACGGCATTTGCGCCTCGTCATGCACGGTGGGGCCGTTCACATGGCAGATGCCAGACTTGATCTGCCGCGCCACGCGCAGGCCGCGTGCCGTGTCGCGGGTGAAGACTGCGGCCGACAACCCATACTCGGTGTCGTTTGCCAGTTCGATGGCATGGGCTTCGTCACGCGCACGGATAACGCCAACGACCGGACCAAAGCTTTCGTCGCGGAACAGCTTCATGTCCTGGGTGACGCCCGCGACGACATGCGCCGGCATCAAGACATTGTGCGTGGTCTCGCCTCCGGTCAGCAGTTGCGCTCCCTTGGCAAGCGCATCGTCGATCAGGCTCTTGCAGTGCGCGACTGTCTTTGCGTCCACCACGGCACCCAGCGGGGTCGTCCCCTCGCGCGGATCACCTACCGGCATGGCGGCTACCTTTGCCTTGAACTTCTCGGCGAAGGCGTCCGCAACAGAATCGACAACGATGATGCGTTCGGTTGACATGCAGATCTGACCCTGGTTCATGAACGCGCCGAACGCAGCTGCCTTGACGGCTTCATCAAGGTCGGCATCGTCCAGAACGATCAACGGGGCCTTCCCGCCCAATTCCAGCAGGCAGGGCTTGAGATGCTGCGCCGCGCGAACCGCGATGATCCTGCCCACAGCCGTAGACCCGGTAAAGTTGATGCGCTTCACCTGCGGCGCGTCGATCAGTGCCCCGACGACGTCGGCCGCATCCTTCGGGGCATTGGTGACGACATTGACCACACCTTCCGGGAAGCCAGCCTCGGCAAACGCTTCGATGATCAGGGCGTGCGTACGCGGGCACTGCTCCGAGGCCTTGAGGATCACGGCGTTGCCGCAGGCGAGGGGCACGGCGATGGCGCGAACGCCCAGAATGATCGGCGCATTCCACGGTGCAATGCCGAGGACCACCCCGACCGGTTCGCGCAAGGCCATGGCCACGCAGCCGGGCTTGTCCGAAGGGATGACCTCGCCTGAAATCTGCGTCGTCAGGGCGGCGGCTTCACGCACCATGCTTGCGGCCAGCCCGAGGTTGAAGAGCGCCCAGCCCTTGGTCGCCCCGATCTCGCCCATCATCGCCTCGACGAAGGCATCAGCGCGGCTTTCCAGCGCAGCAGCCGCCTTCATCAACACGGCGCGCCGGGCATTGGGCCCCATGGCCGCCCAAGCTGGAAATGCTGAAGCTGCACGCGCGGTGATTGCAGAAATATCCGACGCCTGCATGGCTTCGGCCGTCGAAGCTACCGCGCCAGTCATTGGATTGATGCGCTCAAACAGCATGTGCTCTCTCCCATTTCTGTTATGGGTTATAGCAATCAATGTCTGTGGTCGCAACAGGTCATTTGCAAAACCCCGCACCTGATCTTTTGTGCAGGGAATGCATCGTCAGCGCTCGGGGGCAGGATGAACAGCTTGGAGACGACGCAGTGAAATCCCCAAGAAATCCGGGCTTTCGACGCCGGGCAATCCCGCACACAAATGCACGCACCCACACACTCAATTGCAATAAACACAACTAGGTATGTGGCTTTCGCACTTGCACAAAGAGCGCAGTTGCCCCATTTCGGAGGGGCCTTTCAGGCATCCTCTCCCAAACTTTTCAGGGCCGCGCCGGCAACGGTGCGGCCCATTTTTTGTCTTTGTGCAGCCCTCGCGCTACGTGTCCCACGTCACCCGTGTGGCAGGACGACACTCCGCCCGATGACACTGCGTTCCTCCATGCCCTGGAACGCGAGCTTCCAGTCATCCAAGGGGAAGGCGGCGTGGACGTGGGGTTTGATCCTGCCTTGATCCGCAAATTCCAGGATATGCGCGATGTTCTCCCTGCCTCGATCGGGGAAGCGGCGCCCATATTCCCCTGCCCTTACGCCGACCACCGAGAACCCCTTGATGAGAGGAATGTTCGCACCGATCTGCGGAATCCGGCCGGCCGCAAAGCCGACAACCAGCAACCGACCGTCGAACGCGATGCAGCGCGTCGATTCATCGAACACGTCTCCACCGACGGGGTCGTAGACGAGGTCCACGCCTCTGCCGCCTGTAATGGTCAGCACCTGCTCACGGAAGCCCGCGCTGCCGTCGATAACGTGGGCGGGCTTGTAGAGACCGCCGATCGCTTCCCGTTTTTCCTGCGTGGAGGCCACGGCAATGACCTTCAGGCCAAGAGCCACCCCAAGATCGACGGCAGCCAGTCCCACGCCGCCAGCCGCCCCGTGCACCAACAACCATTCGCCTGCCTGCGCCACTCCACGACATACTAGTGCCACCCAGGCAGTCAGGTAGGCAGCCCGCAAGGCCGCGCCCTGGGCCATCGACAGCCGGTCTGGCAGCCTGAGGAGAGCTCCTTCGGGAAAACACCCGAATTGGGCGACCCCACCGGTGAGCATCCCTGCAATCACACGGTCGCCTTCGCGCCAAGGCCCATCGCTTTTCGCCCGAACCACTACGCCCGCAGCTTCCATGCCCGGAATGAATGGCAAGGCCGGTTTTGCCTGATACTCCCCGCGGGTCATCAGAAGATCGGGAAATCCAAGCGCTGCGGCTTCGATCCGTACCAGGACCTCGTCCGACTGCGGCTCCGGAATCGCGGTATCCACAATGCTAACACCGGACAGGTCGGCGCTCAGATTCTGGACCTGCAGCGCTCGCATCATTCTGGTCATCTCCATCTCCCCGGCAGAGCGTGACGCATTCCGATGGGCTCTCCAACTGCCACTTCTTGACCGATCACCAATAAAATTTCCTGCGCCATTGCTGCAGCGCACAAAGCAAATGGCCTAATGCGCATGGGTCCAGCGCCTTTCTGCAATCTTGATGAAGCCCATCCGCCAAATGGCTGACTTCTGCCAAGAATTTTGAACAAGCGTCCTAACTCGGCCTTCTCAGGTGGAGGAATCGTGCATGAAATCTCCGTTGCAGCCGCCGCCTAGATGCTGCGTGGCAACAGCGAAAACCCCGTAAATCCAAGGGTTTTGCAATAAAAATGGCTTGTCCGACGTGTGCCCTCAGCCTATTTTATGCACGGATCAACAAGCCGGGCAAAACCGCACGGTCCACCAAAATAAGCGAGGCCGAAAAACGGTACCCGCACATAAAGACAGTACGCAGGAGAATGCTCATGAAGACCTTTATCGCCGCCACTTTGGCGGTCGGCTTGCTGTCTGCGCCGCAGATCGCTCTTGCCGCACCTGCCCCACAGACCGTCAACATTGCCATCTCGGCCGACGGCCTCGACCTGTCGCGCGCCTCGGACATGCGCCGTCTTCGGAACCGCATTGCCGACGCCGCTGCAGAAGCCTGTGATCCGGCTGACCGCATGATCGTCACACCGATGCCTGATTATCAGTGCCGCCGTGCCGCGATTGCGAGTGTCGAACCGATGGTTCAGGAGCTTGCGCTCGCCGCCCGCAGCGGGAAGATGGCTCGCCGCTGATCGACCTTGGACCAGCCTCACGCTGGCGTGAAGTTTGGCCAGGGGCGCAACGCCGCCTGGAGGAGTGTTTCCCCTTCCGGCGGCGTGAGCGCCTTCAGGTGCCGAGCACCTTGATCGCGACCGCTGCCGCGGCAGCCCGTGTCTCTACACCCAGCTTCTCGTAGATGCGTTCGAGGTGTTTCTGCACGGTACGCGGGCTGATCGCCAGCACCTCCGAAATCATCCCGTTGGACTTGCCGTAGCTTATCCAGAGCAGCACTTCGGCCTCGCGGTCGGTCAACCCCAGCTTGAGCTGCAATTGGGACACGTCCGCCTTGGGATTGAGTTCGTTAAGCCGGATCAGCACTTCACTGTCGCGGTACTGTGCAATCACGACCAGTTCGAGCGCGCTTTCCCCTTGCTCGATCCGGACCGATGCCCCCGTGGCATTTCGCGCCAGCACGCGAAGCAAAGGCAGGCGGATCGCATCGGGCAACTGCCGCTCCTCCCGGCTCCATTCCGGGCTTACCCGAAGGATGGCGCGTTCGGCGAGTGGCGTGCACCAGAGGCAACCGCCCTGGGGATCAACGGACATCATCAGCCGTCCGGTTGCATCGAGGCCGGTAGCGCTCGCCTGCATCGCACGCGCATTGCCCAGATGCACTCGAACCCGCGCCAGCAGTTCGTGCACGTTGACCGGCTTGCGCAGATAATCGACGCCACCAGCTTCGAAGCCTTCGATCACATGCTCGCTCTCGGTAAGCCCGGTCATGAACATCACCGGCACGTGCGAAAGCTGCGAGCGTGCCTTGATCTGCCTGGTTGCGGCGAACCCATCGATTCCCGGCATCACGGCATCCATCAGGATCAGGTCGGGCACGACATGCTCAAGCAGGTCCAGCGCGGCGCCCCCCGATATGGCAACCAGCACCGTGATTCCCGCCCCTTCAAGTGCATCGGTCAGGAAACGGAGCGAATCCGGCTCGTCGTCGACGACCAGAACCGTATCACGACGCAAGTTATCGCCACTCATCGGGCAGGTCCTCCAGTATCCTTCCGATCCCGGCGAGATCAAAGCGGTCGAGATGATCGAACAGCCGCGTGGCTAGCGCTTCTGCAGCAGGATCAGCGGCCGCCAGCGACTTGATCTCTCCTTCAAGAGCCCTGACGTGACCGATCTGGACCAGCGCCTTCAACCTGTCGACGTGTTCGCGCGTTGCGGCCGAAACCTGAACGCTGTCACGCGCGCCAGTGCCAGTTTCCCGCACTTCAGGCATGATCCATTCCAGCTGAAGATGGCGCCCCAATGCGTCGAGCAGCGACCCCAGATCCACTGGCTTGAGCAGAAATGCATCGTGGCTGGCTTGTTGACCGGACAGACCGTGGCGCTCGAACGCGTTGGCGGACAACATCAGGATCTTGAGATCGCGTCCGCACATGGCGCGCAGACGTTCCACGACATCCCAACCCGACATGCCGGGCATGCTGACATCGCAGATTATGGCGTCGAAAGGCTGCGCATCGGCCAGTGCCAGCGCCGTGGCTCCATCACCCGCCTCTGCGACGTCGAAGCCGACCTCGGTAAGAACGGTGCGCAAGACACACAGGTGATCAGCGTCGTCGTCGACCAGCAGGATCGCGCGCCGGTCCCCCTTGTATCCGGCAGGGCGGACCTTGTCGGCCGCATGATCGACCATTCCCGCAACCTGCGGCGCCATGAGCTTGACCGTGAAGCAGCTCCCACGGCCAACCGCACTGTCCAGCTTGAGGTCGCCACCCAGCATGTTCACGACAGCGCGCGTGATGGCGAGACCAAGGCCCGCCCCTGTCTTCTCGGCCTCGGATGCAGCATCGGCACGTTCGTAGGGCGCAAAGATCTGCTCCTGCCGATCAAGCGCAATGCCGGGACCGGTGTCATGAACTTCGATCGTGGCGATCTGGCCCGACCACCGCAGCACAAGCCGGATTTCCCCACGCTGCGTGAACTTTACCGCGTTCGACACCAGATTGATCAATGCCTGTCGTACGCGCCGTTCATCAAGCCGCACGAACTCGGGCAGCCGGCCCTGTATGCTGCAGACGAACGACAGGCCCTTATGCGCCGCCAGTGGCGAAAACATCTCGGCTACCTGTTCAACCAGCGCCCCGAGCCGGATCACCCCGTTATCGACCCGGACCACACCCTGTTCGACCGAGGCGATATCCAGCAGGCCCTCGACGAGGTTGGTCAAATGTTCGGCGCTGCGGCGAATGACTCGCGCAGCCGCCAACGGATCGACCTGGGCGCCCCGCTCGACGAGCTGGGCATAGCCATAGATTGCGTTGAGCGGCGATCGTATTTCGTGGCTGACATTGGCAAGAAACCGGCTTTTCGCCTCGTTGGCCGCTTCGGCCGCAGCCAAGCGTGCGCGAAGCTCTGCCACCTGATCCTGCGTTTCCACTCGCGACTGCCGGGGCAGCCGTCGACCTGCCTGTGCCCCTTGTCTGCTCCGGCCGCGCCGGGAAGTCTGCATTTCAATGACCCCGCGTGCCTGTGTCGTTGTATGAGGCACGCGGCGATTGTGCACTGCAACCAGCTCGAACTCAAGCCCTGTCAAGCTGTGCCCGGCAGGGCAGATTGTCCCTTCAAATCAGTTGGTCTCGCTGCAACCGTTGCAGCAGGCGCACCGCGACGGAGTGGCGGATTGCCTTCCCCTCGCGCAGCTTTACCCATGTGTTGAGCCCGATACCGAAATGGTTCTGGATAACCTCTGGCTTCTGGCTCTTGAGGACGGACGCCATCTTGTGGACGACAGCGGGCTCGACTTGGGTGAGACGCGGCGTTGACATGTTCCCTCACGGGCTATGGTTTCTGCCGACACCATATTTTTTGCAGGGGCGAACAGGCATACGTCATTTGCCGCATCCCATTACTTGACATCTGTCATATTTTGGCGAGCCGGCCACCTTAGAGTCGGATTCGAAACTAATTCGTTGAATGACAGTGTCTTGCGGCACGCCGGAT
>NZ_LSIA01000055.1:0-2285 GCF_001556015.1 Novosphingobium sp. CCH12-A3
GACGCTCCGCCCTAGCGAGTAGAGCGGGTCGCCGCGGCGCCCGCGTGGGACGCGGGCGCCGGGCGCCCCCTTCCCTCCCCGCCTCGCCAGACTCCCGCAAAAACCGGTATGAACGCACTTCAACCCGGCCGCTCTGGCCCCGCTGCCGCAAGCAGAGCCATCGAAGGGAAAGGATCCCGGACCATGGCTGATCCTCAGATGATGCCAAGCGCCCTGCAGGTGGCGCGCGCGATGACTGAGGTGCTGCGCGCGAAGCTGAGTGTCTTAGCGGCTGAAAAGGTCACGCTCTCCCGCGAGGAAGCCGCGCTTTGCCTCGGTCTTGCCGAAGGCGTGACCGAAAGCCTGGAACAGGACGCACTTCAGGACCGGTTAGCCGCCCGGCCCTGCGACCTACCGGACATTGAGCCCCAATTCGCCCAGCAATTGCCCGGCCTGCTCGCGCGAGATGGTCGCCCCGCGAAACAGCCCCGCATCGACCAGGCGTAGCCCGCCGAGGTCGGCACCGCGCAGGTCTGAGCCCTCGAAGCGCCATCCGGCGACCAGCGCCTCGCGCAGCGAGCAGTCCTCGAACACCGTCATGCGAAAATCGCCCTTGCGCACATCCGCACCCGACAGATCGACCCGGCGCAGAGTTTCCTTGCGAATCGAGAAGCCCGGCAGCTTGGCAGAGACCAGCAGCACTTCCTCGAAATGGACGTGCATGGCGCGCGCTTCGGTAAAATCGGCGCCGGTGAGCTTGGAGCCGGTGAAGCGGGTCGAGGTCAGGCTGGCCCGGCGCATCGCGCAATTGTTCCAGTCGCCGCCAATGAATTTGGCCTCGCTGAGGTTCGCGCCCGAGAAATTGGCGAACGGTCCCCGGCAACCTTGCCAGACCGTACCTTCAAGCTTTGCCCCCGCAAGATCGCTGTGCCGCAGGTTGCAGCGTTCAAAGCGCGAGCGGGTGAGATCGAGCCCGGAAAGGTCGGCTTCCTCGAGATCGCAGTCGACGACCACCTGAGCCGGACCGCCGCAGAGCGGGACGAGATCGGCACGAACCAGTGTTCTTCCGACGAGGCCACGCGGGGGCAAACAGGTCGTCCATCACGCGCCCAACTCTTTCGCGGCCCATCGCCTGGCTTCGGCTCGGCCGGATTGGCACAATGTTCCGTTTGTCAATTGGCCGGGAGTGCGCATATAGGGGGCACAAGTGGACTGGGGGTTCCCGGTCGGCGTCATAGCCTCGGTGAGTTTCATCGGGGCTTTCGCTTACTTGGGGCGGGAAAACCTTGAGCCCCCAGTTCTCATAACCGCTGCCGACATTTTCGCGCCCGCCGTCGCAATAGAACTTGCGGGTCAGGACATCGAACGCGCGATTGTCCTGGCTCGGCCGCAGCACGCTCATGCCGATCGGCCGCGCCACCAGATCGGCCAGTTGCAGCCCGGATGAGTTCGCCTTCTTGTCGGCAAAGACAATCTCGAACGGCAGCGGTGCCCCAAGCTTGTTCTCGCCGTCGCAGATCCTGCGGAATTCCAGTTCGAGGTCCTTGTCTTCCTTCTTGCCGCGGCACTCGAAGACCACGTGGGTCTTCTTGGCGTCCTGGTTCTTCTCGATGAGAAACTCGTAGAGTGTCTCAAGGCAGAACCCGAGCGCAAGATGGTAGGGGTTGTCTCGCTCGACATCGCGCGCGCCGAGCCGGTGCTTGTCGATCACGCAGCTGATCAGGATGAAGTTGGACTTGTCGACGATGCCGCTGAGACCATCGATGAACCCCAGCTTCTCGGCCTCGTTGGCGAACTTGAAGGGACCCGTTTCCTTGCGGATTTCCCGCTCATGCAGGATCACGATGTCGTGGCCGAAGTGGGTGAATTTGAACTTCTCGAGCGCCGGGACAACCTTCTCGCTGTAGTGCTTCGTGTAGAAAACGCAGAATGCGAGGACGAACAGCGGATAGTTGGGATCGACGGTCTGCATGCCGTGATCGCCGCTTTCGTCGACATAGACGATGAAATTGCTGAAGCGCCCGGCAGGCGTAGTGGCGCTCTTGCGGTCTTCGACCACCGGGTCGAGATCGAGATCGAACAAGGAAATTGCTGGTCGGATGCCGTCATCGCGCAGTGATGCCAGCGCGGACCGTGCAAGCCAAGCCGGAGCGCGGTTTTCCACACACCACCCCCGTGCATAGCAAGCCTTGCCGCGCCCTTAAGGCCAGCATAGACTGACTCACGCGAGCCCACCCGGGGCCGCGTAAAACGAAGGAGATGCGCGAGAGGTCGAACGGGCAGCGTCGATCGCGAGAAATTGGAGA
>NZ_LSIA01000056.1:0-416 GCF_001556015.1 Novosphingobium sp. CCH12-A3
CCCCCGCCAAGCAAGGCGGGTCCCGCCGGACGATTACCGATGAAGAGAAGCTGGCGATCCTGAAAGAGACGACCGAGCCGGGCGCGATCATGGCGGCAGTGGCGCGTCGGCATGGAATTGGAACCGGTCAGCTTTATACATGGCGGCGGCAGCTTTTGCGCGGGGCGATGGCCGGGTTCGTGCCGGTCGAACTGGTCCCGGATGCGCCGGCGGCGTCATCGGTGTCGCAAGGCCGGATCGATATCCGCGCGCGAGGCGGATTTACGGTGTCGGTCGACAGCCTGTTTGATCGCGGCGCGCTGAAGATGGTGCTCGAACTCATCGGGGAGCTCGAGCTTTGAGCCTGACCTTGCCACCATCGGCGAAGATCTACCTGTCGCTGGCGCCGTGTGACATGCGCAAGGGCTTTGACGGGT
>NZ_LSIA01000057.1:0-47257 GCF_001556015.1 Novosphingobium sp. CCH12-A3
CGGGTCGTCAAGCTAACCCACTGATACCACTCAACTTAGTTTCGGATCGGGCTCTTAGCGATTTGAGTTACTTGAAAGGATTCTGGACGGTTAAAGACTTTGTAGGATAAACGACATCGCCAGCTTCAGTTCTGAACATTATTCTGCGTTGGCCTGATATTGAGCCAGCCTTGCGCGAATGAGCGCATGCGACGACGGATTCCTGTGCCACCGGTGCCGTATTTCGCGCGAATCGAATTCAGAATCCGCCGCAATGGCGACCGTTGCCGATTTCGAGTTTGCATAAAGCGAGAAATTCATTTCCTGCCTAACCTGGCCACCCGAAATGGCCGAATCTGGGCCGGTTTCGGACCGTCCGGTCTGTGCGCTAAAACTAAAGAAAGACGCCATTCCTCGATAGGGCAAGATGACGATCTTAATCCCGTGGGCAGTCCCGCCTAAATGAGGCACCCGCCATCTGCGGCTGCTGACGCCATTGCTCGCAGAAAATCGTACCACGCGTCCATCCCTTCACCGGTGCGGGCGGAAACCAGCAAGACGAGCGCATTGGGGTTTACTGCGGAGATGTTTGCACGGCATGCGGCCTCGTCGAATCCAACATGCGGGGCGAGGTCGATCTTGTTGATCAACACCAGCTCTGCTGCGCGGAACATGTGCGGGTATTTGAGTGGCTTGTCCTCGCCCTCCGGGGTGGAGATAACGGCGACCTTCATCCGTTCACCCAGATCGAACATCGCCGGACAAACAAGATTGCCGACATTCTCGATCAGCAGCAACGAGCCGGATTTCGGTGCGAGTTCTTCAACAGCGCGGGCAACCATATCGGCTTCGAGGTGACAGCCGGCCCCAGTGTTGATCTGGATTGCACGGGCCCCCGCTTCGCGAATGCGCGTGGCGTCATTGGCCGTCTGTTGATCACCCTCGATAACGGCAATCGGCAGACTTCCTTCCAGCGCCCGGATCGTGGTTTCGAGCAAGGTCGTCTTGCCAGCCCCTGGCGAACTGACGAGATTGAGCGCGACAACACCGCGCCCTTCGAACCAGCCCCGGTTGCGAGCCGCCTGGCGATCATTCCGGTCAAGCACGGCGGTTTCCAGTGATACACGCGCCGCTTGTTCGCCGTGGTGGTGATGGTCATGCCCGTGATCATGATGGTGGTGATGATGGTGCCCGTGTGAATGATCATGATCGTGTGAATGAGTGTGATCGTGGGAGTGGTCATGATCGTGGGAGTGGTCATGATCGTGGGAATGGTCATCGCCGCTGCGAAGCAGCACTCGCTTTCCGGTTTCCGGGTCAATCATCGCGATCTCGTTGTCAGGATCGGTGCATCCGCAGGTGCCGCACATCAGGCCATTTCCTCCATATCGAAATCCTTGATGATGAACTGGTCGGTCTCGCCTTCCAGAAATTCGAGTGCAGCCTTCTCGAGCAGCGTACCTTCGCTCGCCACCTCGAATGAAAATCGGATCGCCTCGCGCTCTACGCAGGCATAGGGGCCGACTGCCAGGCGCACACGCGACACCCGCCGACCCTGCGCGTGATCACCAACAATGGCGACAATATTCCGGGCAAGAGACAGCTCGTGCATCAGGCCGCCCCCAACACGCCAGACAGGTTGGCGTAGATCGTGTGCAATCCCAGGCCAAGTGCCAGCACAGCCAACGACAGATTCAGCGCTCGATGAAGTCGCAAGGCAACACGCTCTGCATAGCCAAGCGGCCAGGAGGCGATAAAGCTGAGCGCAGCCATTCCTGCAATTGAGCCAACTCCGAACAGCAGGACATAGATAACCGCCAGCAGAGGATCACCAACCGAAGCGACTGCCAGGGTAAGCAGGGCAGCCGATCCTGCCGCGCCATGCACCAGCCCGACAGCCAGCGCTTTCAAGGGAAACTTGTGGGGGTGAGAGTGTTCGTGGCGGCTCGCATCATGGGGCGCCCGTTCGCCAAGATGGCTGTGAGCATGAAAATGACGTTCGCCATCGGAATGATCGTGCAGGTGGAAATGCACCCGTGCCTTGCGCATCCGCCAAAGTACATCACCCCCCAGCAGAATCAGCATGAAGCCAACGGCGCTCTCCAGAAGGGCTGCCGTGCGGCCTGTCAATGCCATGCCCAGCAGGATCACTGCAGAACAGATCGCGAGCAGGGTGAGCGTATGCCCTAGCCCCCACGCAGCACCCCGCAGCACCATCGACCGGCGCGAATTCCGTCCCGTGGCCATGGCACCGACTGCGGCGAGGTGATCGGGTTCGAGCGCATGGCCCATTCCGGCAAGGAAACCCAGGGCGATCAACGAGAGTTGCATGGCAGGTCTTCTCCCTCAGCAGATACGCGGCAGTTGCTCGCCGACCAGCATGTCGACGATCCGGCTTCCGCCGAACAGGCTATGCATGACCACGCGCGGGCTGCGCATCTCTGCCGCGCGCCCGATAATGGCTGCATCGCGCCCTGCCTCGGTTGAGCGCATGGCTGCCAGCGCAGCTTCCGCCTGCTCCTCTGGAACGAACAGCACCAGCGCCCCTTCATTGGCGAGATAGAGTGGATCAAGCCCGAGCAGTTCGCACACGCCCTTGACCTCGGCCCTCATTGGCAATCTGGCCTCGTCGATCTCGATCCCGATGGCCGAGGCTTGCGATATTTCGTTGAGTGCGCTGGCCAGGCCTCCTCTGGTGGCATCCCGCGCACAGCGCACACCCGGTGCGGCTTCGATCACCGCTTCCATCAGGTGATTGAGCGGGCGGCAATCCGAACGAATATCCGCCTCGAAAGCCATGTCTCCACGCGCGGCCAGAATGGCGGCGCCATGATCACCCAATACACCGTTGACCAGCGCGACATCGCCCGCGCGAACTTTCTCCGCGGCAAGTTCGCGTCCAGCAGGGATGACTCCCACTCCGGAAGTGGTGACGAAAAGCGTATCGGCAGCACCGCGCTCAACCACCTTGGTATCGCCGGTCACGATCCGCACACCGGCCTCGTCGGCCGCCCTACGCATGGCCGCTGCCACGCGGCGTAGCAAGGCGACTTCGGTGCCTTCCTCAATGATAAAGGCCGCCGACAGCCACAGCGGTTGCGCGCCGCCGACGGTAAGGTCGTTAACTGTGCCGCAAACCGCAATCTTGCCGATATCGCCACCGGGGAACTCGAGCGGCTGCACTACGAAACTGTCCGTGGTGAAGGCCAGCCGGGCACCCTCCACGGCCAACATTTCGTGGCTCAACCGCGCCTGGTCTTCCAACCCGTCGGGTTCGAAAACCGAGGTAAACACATCCTCGATCAGATCCCGCATGGCCTTGCCGCCACCGCCATGCGCCAGCGTCACCCGCTCCGCTCGCAGCCGTCCGTTGCCAGTGGGAGTTACAGCGTTCATTGCGCTGGCTCCGGCACCGCATCGATCCCGCCATACTGATAATAGGCGGCACATGCTCCTTCAGACGAAACCATCAGGGCACCCATCGGTGTTTCCGGTGTGCACGACCGACCGAACAGCTTGCACTGCCATGGCTTGATCGCGCCTTTCAGCACTTCGCCGCACTGGCAAGCCTTGGGATCCGGAATGCTAGGCGATGCAACGGCAAATTTTCGCTCAGCATCCCAGGCCGCATAGGCCTCGCGAATCTGGACGCCAGAATGGTCAATCGAGCCCAGCCCGCGCCATTCGAAGAATTCCCGCAGTTCGAATACTTCCGTAACCGCAGCCAGCGAAGCTTCATTGCCATGGCGTGGCACAATCCGGTCATACTGGTTTTCGATCTCCGCCCGGCCTTCGGCCATCTGCCGAAGCACCATCCAAACCGAATGCAATACGTCGAGCGGTTCGAAGCCGGCGACCACCAGCGGACGGTGGTAGTCGCGTGCGATGAAGTCATAGGGATCAGTGCCGATGACCATCGAGACATGGCCCGGCCCGAGAAAGCCATCGATCCCCATATCGGGTGAATCGAGGATCGCCTTGATCGTGGGGATGATGGTGATGTGGTTGCAGAACAGCGAGAAATTGCCGATCCCTTCTGCCTGGGCCTGCAGGATTGTCAGGGCTGTGGAGGGCATCGTCGTCTCGAAGCCGAGGCCGAAGAAAACCACTTCGCGGTCCGGGTTCGCACGGGCCAGCGCGAGGGCATCGAGTGGTGAATAGACCATCCGCACATCGGCCCCTTCGGCCTTTGCGCCTAGCAGGCTGAGCCGCGATCCCGGCACGCGCATGGCATCACCAAACGTAGTGAAGATCACCTCCGGCTTCATAGCCAGTTCCACGCAATCATCGACCCGGCCCATCGGCAACACGCAAACCGGACAGCCCGGCCCATGGGCAAACTCGATTTCCGGCGGAAGCATCTTCTCGATGCCGTATCGGAAGATCGAATGCGTGTGGCCGCCGCACACTTCCATGATGACGACCGGGCGATCGCGCCCGGCCATGATCTGTGCAGTCAGGGCCTCGATTTCCTTGAGCAGGACACCGGCGCGAACCGGATCGCGGAATTCGTCGACATACTTCATGCGCCTGCCTCCAGCGGTGCGGCCCGGTCATTGGCTAGCAGCGTGTGGGTCAGGTCCCAGAGGATGTGATAGGCCGCGAGGTGGCATTCCTGCACCCGGTGGATCGAGCCTGTTGGGACCACCAGCAGATGATCCAGTCCGGCGCGGGCCATCTCGCCCCCGTCACCACCCGCCAGGCCGATCGTGGCAATGCCCATCTCCCGCGCCTTGGCAAAAGCCCGGATGAGGTTTGCGGAATTGCCGCTGGTCGAAAAGCCGATCAGGCAATCACCGTGCCGCCCGTGGGCAATCAGCGGACGCACGAACACATGGTCCTGTCCGACATCATTACCGACTGCCGTCAGCATCGCGACATCGGCCGCGAGGTTGATCGCACCCAGCGCCGGCCTTCCGGCGGTCACTGGATGGAGAAACTCCACCGCGACATGCGCGGCATCACAGCTCGATCCGCCATTGCCCATGGCCAGCAGGCGTCCGCCCTGGCGATAGCTTGCGGCCAGCGTGGTCGCGGCGGCGACCAGTTCGTCTGCCTGTTCTGCAAAAAACTTGCCGAACACCTCAGTGTGGTCCCGAGCCTTGCTTTCAACCGAATGGCGCAGGCTTTGCGCCGAGGCACGGAGCTGTTCGCCACCTCTGCGCATATGCGGATAAAGCGCATTCAAGGCAGGGCCAGTGGTCACCACTGCGCGTCTCCCAACGCGCGATCGCCGTCGCGCATGGCTGCAAGTTCCTGCTGCGCCTCTCCCAGCTCGGTCAGGATGCGCAGTGTTTCGGCCGCCTGATCCTCGTCAATCTTGCTCATGGCAAATCCGACATGGATCAGCACCCATGTGCCGATCAGGTCTTCGACACTGCCTTCGCCAATAACGCAGGCGAGGTTGACCGGGCGCCGCACGCCGGAGACATTGGCCACGCCCAGCTTGCGCCCGGCATCGGTGATCTCCACGATCTGCCCCGGAATACCTAAGCACATACTTCTCTCCCATTTTCGGTTTCCGCGGTCGCTTCGTGCAAATGGGCCATGGCCACAGCGGCCTGCCCCAAAGCCAGACCGCCATCATTGGCGGGCACTCTCGAGTGGCTGAGGACGTTGAGCCCCAGCTGTTCCAATCCTTCATGGACCAGGCGGAACAGCGTGGCGTTCTGGAAACAGCCGCCAGACAGGGCCACAGTATCAGGGCCATCGTCTGCGGTCAGGCGCTGCGCCATGGCCACAACAGACCGTGCGAGGCCGCGATGGAACCGCGCGCACATCACCCCAACCGGCGTATTCAGCAGCAGGTCACCCAGCATCGCCCGCCACACGGCGAGCGGTTCAACATAGGGAAGCCCACGCCCGCCCAGCAACGGAATGGAAAAAGGATAGGCCAGATCGTCCGGCTCATTCAGCGCCGCCGGATCGATTGCTGCTTCCAGCAACATGGCTGCCTGTCCTTCATATTCCTGCCGATCCCAGGCGAGACCGCAGATCGCCGCTGCGGCATCGAACAACCGCCCGCATGAGGAAGAAAGTGGGCTATTGGTGCCGCTGGCGATCATCGCATCGATCGTGGATCGCGGCATGGCGGAAAGGCGGGCAAACAATGGCAGGTCAGCGAAATTCATCGCGAATTCGGCCCAGCCCATCTGCGCCATCAAATGGGCATAGGCATTGCGCCAGGGTTCGCGGATCGCCGCAGTCCCACCCGGTAGTGCGACCGGCTTGAGCATCCCGGCACGACGGTATCCGCGATAATCGCAGATCAGGAACTCACCGCCCCAGATCGTGCCGTCATCACCCAGGCCCAGACCGTCAAGCGCAATTCCCAGTGCAGGGGCGGCATCGAGCGAGCGGCCGTTTTCGGCCAGACAGGCGGCGATATGGGCGTGGTGATGCTGTACCGCGATCACCGGTCGTCCATCCGCGATTTCGCGCCCATGCTTGGTCGAAAGATATTCGGGATGCGCGTCCACCGCGATTGCCGCTGGCTGATGGTCGTAGAGCTGGGTATAAAGATCGAGGTTGCGGCGCACATCATCTTCGGTGGCCGCATCCTCCAGATCGCCCATGTGCTGGCTCAGCACAGCTTCGCCATCGCGCACCAGACAGAAGCTGTTCTTGAGCTCCGCACCCATGGCCAGCAGCGAGAGGTCGCGCGGAAAGCCGGTGGGCAAGTCGATAGCTCTGGGGGCGTAGCCGCGCGCGCGGCGCAGCAGCCGGACCCGGCCCAGATCGACCCGCGTAACGCTGTCGTCGATCCGGTTGGCAATGTGCCGGTCGTGCATCAGCGCAAATTCGGCAATGCCTTCCAGTTCGGCACGGGCCTGCTCGTTAGAGGTACATTGCGGGCGGCCTGAGAGATTGCCCGAAGTCATCACCACCGGGCGCTTCATCCGCCGCAACAGCAGGTGATGCAGCGGGGTGTGAGGCAGCATGAAGCCGATCCGGTCCAGCCCCGGCGCCACCGCTTCAGCCAGCGGCTCCCCCGATGCGCGCAGCAACACGATCGGCGCTTCAGGCGATGCCAGCAGTTCGGCTTCCTGATCCGAGAATTCGGCATAACGGCGGATAACGTCCAGATCGCGCGCCATCAGGGCAAAGGCCTTGCCCCTGCGCCGTTTTCGCATACGCAGATCGGCCACCACCTCCGCGCGGGTGGCATCACAGGCGAGATGAAAGCCGCCAAGCCCCTTGATGGCGACGATATGCCCGTTCATCAGCATGCCGCCTGCGGCATCCACGTCGTCCATCATCGAAAAGGCTTCGTGATTAACAGTACCGGGGCCAAGGCGCTCGATCCATGCGCGCGGTCCGCAAACATGGCACGCGATAGGTTGGGCATGGAAGCGCCGGTCTGTCGGATCGGAATATTGCTCTCCGCATTCCGGGCACATCGCGAAACCTCTCATGGTCGTGCGGGCACGATCATAGGGGCCGGTCTCGATAATCGAGAAACGCGGCCCGCATTCGGTACAATTGGTAAAGGGGTAGCGATAGCGACGCTCGAAAGGATCGCGCACTTCTTCAAGGCAGGCGGAGCAGATTGCCGCATCGGGCGTTACAGCCCCGCGCATGCCGTCACCTTCCGATGCACCGATAACGAAGCTCTCGGGCCGCACAGCATCAATTGCCACGCGTTCTATCGCATCAATCCGCGCCAATGCAGGCAGCGCCGCGCGCAGTTCGCTTTCAAAGCGCGACACCGCTTCGCCCCAAAGGCGAATTTCAACCCCGCTGCTGGTGTTGCGCACATCACCGGTTAGCTCAAGCTCGCGTGCAACCCGCCATACAGTGGGCCGGAAGCCTACGCCCTGCACCTGGCCGCGTACCAAAAGGCGTTCGCCGGTCACCGCGCCAGATTCCACAAAAGGACGCGATTGTTGCCGCTATCGGCAACCGCCACCAGATCACCCAGCGCTGACAGGCCATAGGGCCAGCACAGGCTGTCTCGTTCGGGCATGCCCCAGCGATTGTCGCCCTTGCTGGCGAAGTCCGGCTGACCACAAAGCTGGTTCGCCGCAATGCCGGTGGCGCTGTCTGCCCAGCCGAGCAGACGCGAGTTCGCGGTATCGGCCACAATCAGCTGGCCACCGGCTTCAACCGTCGCATAGGGCATGTTCACACTGGCCGCGCTGGGATAGTAGGAGGACATATTGTGATCGCAATGTGCGGTGTCCCGCTGTCCCAGAATTGCGTCGCAAGGCGAGCCATTGTGCTCTGGAAATCCACGCCACAGCATCACACGGTTGTTGCCGCTGTCTGCCAGCGCGAGATGGCCATTCCACCAGCAGGCTCCATGCGGCCACCGCATCGACATCGCCGTGACTTCGCCGCCCGCGTTCTCGTCGCGCGTAGAGAAGTCATGCTGGCCCAGCACCAGATCGGCTGGCTGGCCGGTTTCTGAAGGATCGCTCCAAACGAGCAGGCGGCGGTTGCCGCTGTCGCATACGACCAGTCTGCCGGCCACTTCGGCCACGCCATAGGGCCAGTGCAGGCTGGCCGAGGTTGGACGGTCAGCGCCGCGATTGGCCAGAACGGATTCACTATCCTCCTGACCCAGCACCAGATCGGCTGGCTGGCCATTGCCTGTTGGCACTTCGCGCCAGATCAGCACGCGGTGGTTCCAGGCATCAGCCACGGCCAATCCGCCGCGCCATGCGCACAGGCCAGTCGGCACATTGAGCGTAGCAGGACCGGGAGGCCCCTTGGCGTTGCGGCCTTCGCGGCAGAAACTCGGTTGGCCGATCAGAATATCGGCAGGCTCATTGTCCGATTGTGGGATCTTTCGCCATCCCAGCAGCCGATGATGCCCGGTATCCGCGACCCACAATGTTCCATCAGGATGCAGGCAGACACCGCGCGGCCCGAACAGGCTTGCAGCGGCGGGAGATAGCGGCGTTGCAACGTCGCCCGGCGACCAGCCGAGTACCACGCGCGGCCCGCCTTCTTCCAGCAGCGGTGCCCCCGCGATTTGCGTCCCTTCGGCTTTGACCGGACGGAAGGAGGGCGCGAGCGATACTTTCATCGCGTCAGCCTCAGTTCGATGGCATCCCCTCGGACGCGTACGGCATGGGGTTGCAATTGCACTTCTGGTGCCGTCAGGCATTCACCGCTTTCGAGCGCATAACGGAAACCATGATGCGGGCAGGTGATGAAGCCATCGGCAATTTCCGCCTGGTCCATCGGCATGCCAAGATGCGCACAGGCGTTCTCGAAACAGGTAACCTTGTCCCCGAATCGCGAAAGCAGCAGCGAACGCCCTTCCAGCTCCAGGACAGAAGTCGTCCCGTCGGGCAATTCAGTTAGTTGCAGAGCATGGAGCCAGCCTTCATGCTCATGCGCGGCGAAGGGAGAAGTGAAATGCACCGTATCACCACCGCCGCCGCCCAGCCCCTTGGCCTGCTTGACTTCGCGGATTTCGGGCACTTGCTCTGTGATTGCTTTCTTTACCCCGGCATAGAAAGTCAGCGCCGAAGCGGGACATCCATCACAGGCCCCCAGAAAACGCACCACTGCCTTGTCGCCAGATACTTCGACCAGTTCGGCATCGCCGCCATGGCCGGCCAGCGTCGGGCGCACCGTGGCAAGCGCGGCATCGACCCGCTCGAACAGGCTGGCTTTGAGGATGCCATGGCGGCGGAGCACGCAATAGACCACCTCGTCCGCCGCCGCCTGACGCAAGGCCTCGGCTGCGCCGGGCAGCTCACGCAGCGAACGGATCAGGCGACGGAAGGCTTCGGCATTGAGCGCATCAAGCGCCGCTGCCCGTGCCTGCGCACCATTACGTGCACCTTCTTCCCAGTTCTCTGCCAGCGCTTCCAGCGCGGTCAGATCCCCCAGCAGGCGGGAAAGCGTTGGCTCGGGCCGCTGGGGATCCGCCTCTGACATCGGATCAGGCGTACTTGATGTTCCGGTAGAGGTAAGGCTGAAGCAAGCCGCCCACCAGGCCCCCGGCAATCGCCGCTACCCAAAGTGGTGCAACCATGCCAACCAATACAGTTGCAACGGTAGCTGCGGCAGCCCCGGTCACAAGTAGACGGATGGCGAGGGCCGTATCCTGGAACAGCTTGCCCTGAAAAAACAACTTGGTTGAACTGAAAACCATATCAAACATGGTAGTCTCCCTCAGGCCGATTGCATGAAAAACAGCACGGCGAGTCCCATGACTACACCGGGAACTCCGGCGAGCAGGCCGTATAGCCCGCCCAGTTGGGCTGCCAGTTGCTTGCCCAGCGCAGCCCCGCCAATCTTCAGGCCCGAGAGCGCGCCGCCGACAAGAGCCCCTGCTATTCCGGCCACCAGGGCCAGCAGTAAAATTACGAGCAAATTCACCTCCATTGTTCTCTAAAATCCGCCGTTGGCGCGCGAGGGTTCGCCGCGCACTGCCATTTCAAGTTCGATGATTGTTTGCGCCGCGCTCTCGGCCCGGTCCTGCGCTCCGGCAGCGGCAAATATTTCGCGCGCTTCGCGCAGAAGCTTGATCGCCTGCGCGATGTTGCGTGGATTGCCCGCTTCTCCGTCTTGCGGATCGTCAGGGAGGTTGCAAAGGCAATTGGCCTTGTTCGCTATGGTGTTGGCATATTCAAGCGGAGTGTTGTCCCGCTGGCGCACCTTCAACGCCTCGTCATAGGCTTCCAGCGCGCGGAAACCGTTCTCGACCCGGTGGCTCGATGATGCATATTGCAGCGCATTGCCCAGATTGTTCTGAAGCATTGCATATTCCATCGGCTGATCGATCAGATTGACCGCCGAAAGTCCTTCTTCAAATGATTGCACCGCCAGCGCTTCGCTGATCTTGCCGCTATCGCTCGTAATCGGAACGGAGAGGAAGGCGGTCGCCAGATTGTTGTTCAGAATGGCATATTCGCGTGGATGACGCAGCTTGTTGAACGTCCGCAGCGATCGCTGATAGGCGGATATTGCATCTGTAATTCGCGCCATGCCTGCGCCTGCAAGCGTCTGCAGGGCGAGGCCAAGGTTCATTTCCGCTTCAGCCAGCTCTTCGCCGCTGCCGCCCTCTGCCAAAACCGATATTGCCTGTTTCAGCAGGTCACGAGCCTGTTCGATCGGTGCGGCAATTTCGGAGGGTATTGCCATCAACGCCGTGGCCATTCGCGCACGAATCCGGGCAGTCAGCAGTGCATCCTGGTCTCCGCACTGATGGATTGCCTGTTCATAGAGTTCGATGGCTGCCAGCAGGTCGTCGGCTTCCTTCGGCCGCTGTTGAAGACCCATGGCAATTTCCATGAGCATTTCGGCTTTCTCGATAACCGAAGCGTCACTTTCCTCCACCACCTTCAAGGCGGCCGCCAGCTGATCCTCTGTGCGACTGAGCGCAACCATCCCGACTCTCCCCGGCCTCCCCTTGATCGGATTCGGGCCTTGCAGCTCTTAAAACGAGCGCCGGATGAATTGTCTATCAGTTTTTCGTTATGTAAACTTAGTTATCAGTTACGGGAAGGTCCGCAAGAAGCGCCGCGTCTCCGCTTGACCATCTTACGGGGACGTCCTGCGCCTCGAAGTCGGCGAGGCCATGCGCCTCGAACACATCGAAAGCGCCAACCACCCGATCGCCTTGAGCATTGCGTTGTTTCAACAGCGCTCCTCCGGCCGCCGCGTGAAAGACCGGCAAAATCCGCAAGGTCGCGCCATCGATCAGCACCGCAACTGCATCGATGCCCGAGAAATAGGTAGCGACCAGGCCTGCGGGAAACCGGATCGTCCCGCGCGCGACGGAGATGGTGTGCTCCATGACTTAAGCCTCGGGGGCGATGACGAGCCGCGCCGCGATCTTGGCCGCCACCTTCTCGACCGCTGCAACTACCGGCCCGGAAAGCTCGGTGGCATAGTCCAGCGTCTGCGCTTCGATCAGATAGACTTGCACATCAGAAGGGAAGTCATCGCCAAAGATCTTGCGTCCCACAAACAGGGCGTTGTCCCAACGGAACGCGTGAAGACCCACGCCATGGACCGGTTCTGCCGCCAGCACATCGCCGGGAACCTCGTAGATAGCCCCCGGCTTGCCTTCGGGCTCCCTTGCATCGATCACGATAAGCTGCTGCGCCCCGCGCGCACGGTACATCACTGCCATCCCATCAGTGCCGGCATCCAGCAGCTCTACATCAGACGGCAAATCTTCAGCAGCAAGCCGGGCGATGACGGCCGGACCAGCCCCGTCATCACCGCGATTGATATTGCCGCAGCCAATGATCGCAGTGGCAGGTGCGTCTAAATTCGCCACAGGCGGCACGACCACTCGGGTTCAACCGGCAGCATAAGTTCAGGCAGATCACAGAAGCGGCGCTTGATAAGGTAATACATGCAGGTTTCGCAGGGCTGTTCCAGTTCATCAGCCGTGATGGTGTGATCTGTAAAGCCAGCAACCACAAGCTTGGAAGCAAGATCCTTGCCTTCCGATTGCAGGCGGGACACGATCGCGTTGACCTGCGCAGAGTCTTCGGCTCTGGGGAAGACTTCGGTTTCAAGGCCGCCAGCCAGAAGACCCGCGATTTCCTGCCGTAGGGTTTCGTCTGCATCAGTGGCCATGCGCAACTCCTTCAAATGCGCCAGAGGCGGCACCACCATTCGGGCTCGGCGGGCAAGCTTAGCTCCGGCAGGTCACACCAGCGCCTGTGGACCAGATAATACATGCATTCCTGACAGCGCATCTCGTCTGCCCCGTATGGGCGAAGCAACCAGCCGGAAATGTCGAGCTTGGCCCTTAGATCATCCGGGTCGAGCGCCCTTAACTCATCAAGAATACCTGAAAATTCGCGGTCCGTTTCGGGGAATGGCTCTACCTGCGTTTCCAGCCCTTCGTTGAGATAATCCTCGATCATGCGCAGAAGTGTCGCATGATCGGCCTCCGAAGGCACCACGCCATACCGGGACAAGAGCCATTCGCGCTGGCGCTGCAATTCGGTGTTGTCGCCAGTCATTCCGGCGCATTCTCCCAACGGGTTGTTATTCTATTCGCAGCCTCGGGTGGGAGACATCTTGCAGCGTCCTCCCACCCGGCGACCCGATATCAAGCTGTGCGGAAGCGGGCCAGTTCCTCGCCCGTTTTCGCATCGTGTGCGTGGACCGTGCAAACCAGGCAGCTGTCGTAGGAACGGCAAACATGCCCGACTTCAACCGGATCGGAAGTATTTGCAATCGGGGTGCCGATGAGTGCCTCCTCGATCGGCCCCAACTCGCCATTGCTCGCCCGCGGACCAACGTTCCAGGTGGTCGGAGCAATGATCTGGTAGTTGTGGATTTTGCCATCGCGCACGTCGATCCAGTGGCACAAGGCACCGCGCGCAGCCTCGGTCGCGCCCCATCCCTGGCCATCGCGCTCGGTCGGCTTGATGTACCACTCGTCATTGAGGCGGAACTCGCGCAGAATTCGCTCGGATTCCCGATAGAGTTTGCACAGTTCGTGCAGACGGGCGAAGTGACGCAGGTAGATCGAAGCGCCGCCCAGCTTGCGATACATGTCGAGCACCAGGCCATCACTGTGCTGCCAACTCTCGCCGTGATCGCCACCTGCTATCAGCTGGCGAGCCAGCGGCCCTGCTTCAAGACGTCCGTTGTCGCTGTGGCGGACAGCGGTTGACCAGCTGTACTTTCCGTCTGTGTCGATGTCGTTCTTGGCTACCGGATTGGTTGTCCGGTCGAACGGATGGAGGCCGTCACCTTCATCGTACCAGGCATGCTGCATGTCCTCACGGGTGTTGCCCTGATCCATGAGCTTGAAAGTGTCGCTGGCACCATCGAACACGCCCGACTTCATGATGACCGCGCCATTGCGACCTTCAATCGTCGGATTGTTGTAACGGTCTTCATGGGGGAGATAGCCCCAGGAGATGAACTTGCCGTGGCCCTTGCCATATTTGTCGAGCCCGATATCGAGCGACATGCGGATGAACATGCCAAGGTCCGAATTGGCATGCTCGGGCTTTTCGTCCAGCCACGCCATCAGGTCGTCATAAGTCCTGATTTCCTCATAGCGCTCCATCGAGCATCCAAGGAACAGCGGTTCGATCCAGTTGCGGCGGAAATGCTCCAGGATCGACCATGCGCGGGTCACGTCGGTCAGAGTCGGGGCGCACATCACGCCGCCGGGAACCATGAAGGAAGAATGCGGCCACTGCCCGCCAAGCAGGGCATAGATTTCTACCGGGCGGCCCGAAATGGTCACACCCGCTTCATAGGAGGTCCCTGTGAAGGGCGCATAGCGCTTCACCGCTTCTTCGTAGAACTTGGACTTCGCATAGTTCTGGTTGGTGTAGTCGATCATGAACAGGCCATAATGATGGCGCGGGATCGACTGGATGGTTTCGACGATTTGCCCGAGGTTGCGGGCGAGAATGGCGTTGCGCGGAACGGTCGTACCCCAGGCAGTGTCAAGCGCCCATGCCGCACAGGAAAGGTGCGAGGCACCGCAGATTCCGCAAGCACGAGGCGTAACGACAAGCCCGGCCTGTGGATCCTTGTTCTTGAGGATGACCTCGAAGCCGCGGAACATTTCCGCTTGCGTCCATGCATTGGTGACGATCCCGTTCTCGATGTCGACACGGACATCAAGGTCGCCCTCCACCCGGCCAACGGGCGAGATGTCGAGGGTTTGTGTAGCTGCCATTGTAATTCTCCCGAAATTCTGTGTGCGGCGCGCTTCGCTGCGCGCCATGAACCCTCATGAATCAGACGACGAAGATATCCTCTTCGGCCCACGCCGGAGCCGCACCCTTGGCGGCAGCTGTGAGCTTGACGTAGCCGGTACGATCAACCCCTAGCGGAAGATCCTTCGGCACGCCCATCACAGTCTGGGTCTTGAAGACAGTTCCTGGGGCGAGATCGAAGAAGGGGAATTCCGGTTCCGTACAGCCAAGGCAGGGCATGCCAGCACGGGTCTTGGACGAAACGCGGTTCCACAGAATGCGGTTGCAGGGGCTGTGAGTCATCGGGCCGCGGCACCCCAGATCGTAATAGAGGCAGCCCTTGCGCTGACCGAAGGCCGTGGTCGAGACCTTGTAGGCGAAGTGCATGTTGCGGGTGCAGCCCGTCTGCGTGAAGCTGGAGAAGAAGGTCTTTGGCCGATGGAATTCGTCCAGCGTCAGGTCGCCCGCGCGGCCCGTGGCAACGGCGACAAGGATCTGCGTTACCCAGTCAGGGTGAGCGGGGCAGCCGGGAATATTGATGACCGGAAGGCCAGCCTGAGACGTGAAGCCTTCGCCCAGCGCTCCACCCTTGGCCCGCTTGAGGAACTGCAAGCCTTCGCTTTCAGACGGATTGGGAGCCGTTGCCGGGATGCCGCCCCAGGTGGCGCAATCGCCAATAGCCACAACAAATTGCGCCTTGGCAGAAAGATCTGCCACCCAGTCTTTCATCGGACGACCGCAGAAGCGATTCCATTCGCCCGTACCGTTGGGCGCATTGATGACGCTGCCTTCGAACACGAAAATGTCGAGCGGAATTTCGCCGGAAAGGCACTTTTCCATCATGACTTTGACATTCTCACCCAGCTCGAGGCCAAGCGAGGGATGCCAAAGGACATTGATGCCAAAATCCGTCACCAGATCGCATGCGCTGGGCTCCTCGGCATTAAGGAAGGACATGGTGTTGCCAGAGCACGCACCGCCTTGAAGCCACAACAGATTCGCCATTTCTCAGTCTCCCAACTTCCCGGCGGAGTGCCCGACCGGCCAAATGCCCCTGCGGGCCATGGGAGGACATTAAGCATGATTCGTGCCAGAAAAATACTAAAGCATTTTCAATATCGTATGGCGAAGCCCTTATTTTCGGCGAAGAAAATGCAAAGAAACTTTGCACGCACTCCTTGAAACATTCTTTGCAGTCGGAGCCGCAGGAGGTGCGTATGCCAACCGTTCAGGCTAGCCGTGCCGGTTGCCGCAGACCGGGCATTCAACTTCGCCGAACGCCGAATACCAGATGCCTTTGCAGCGCCCGCACCAATGGCCATGCGCACCAGAAAGTCCTGCACCCGCTGTTCGCGTCAGCTTTGTCGAGCCGAGGTCTTGTGGCGCCTCTTGCCCCGGATAGGGCATGCGGGAAAAACGCAAGCGAACAACATTGTCCCGGTCTGCCATTTCACTGCCACTCCCGTTCCTGCTCCTGCTCCTGCATGAGACCACCGTCAGCCATCATGCAGACCGTAGCGCTTGATCTTGTTGGCCAGGCCCACGCGGGATAGCCCCAGCGCGTCGGCAGCCTTGCTCTGGTTCCAGCGAAAACGGGTGAGTGCACCTACCACGACCCGTTGCTCCAGACGCTCGACCATCTCCTTGAGTGTGCCGCCTTCCATTTCCGCCTGCTGGCCGACATCCGGGGCAACAACGAGATTATCAAACACGGCCGAGAGGTTACGCTCTGTAATGTAACCACCATTTTCAGCCAGCGCCACCGCGCGCCTGATCTCGCTTTCCAGTTCCCGGACATTGCCTGGGTATTGATGAGCCTGCAGCCTGTCGAGCGCACTCTGCGTAATGCCAATTACCCTGCGGCCGACTACTCCGGCATATTTCTCGATGAAGAAATCTGTAAGAACAGGAATATCCTCCCGCCTGTCCCGCAGCGCCGGGATGCTCAGCGAAAAGCCCTTGAGACGATAATACAGGTCACGCCGAAATTCGCCTTTTTCGACCATTTCCAGAAGCGGCCGGTTCGACGCCGCAATGATCCGGACATTGGCATGCAACAACTTGTCCGACCCTAGCGGTTTAACCTCGCCATTCTGAAGGAAGCGCAGCAGGCTGACCTGGAAACTCGGCGAAACATCTGAAATTTCGTCAAGGAACACCGTTCCGCCATCTGCGGCACGGAACAGCCCAAGCCGGTCTGCGGTGGCTCCGGTGTAAGCCCCCCGCACATGTCCGAACAATTCGGAATGGAGCGTGGAATCCAGCATACCGCCGCAATTCTGTACATGGATCGGAGAATCGACACGTGTAGAGTTGAAATGGATCGCTCGCGCCAGCAGTTCCTTGCCCGTCCCGGTGTCGCCCTCGATGAGGACTGGCAGATCGGTGACTGCCGCCTTGCGCGCTTCAACGATCAAATCAGCCATCTTGGCGCTGGCATAAACGAGCTTCTCGAATTGCGAGTAACCGCCCTTGACTGACATATCCACGCGTTCCTCGAAGATCTGGTCATCGACCGAAATCTTCAGTTCACGCGAAAGAAGGCGATGCCGTCGCGAAAGTTCGTTCATTTCCAGGCTGCGCTTTACCATGAGCGCAATCTGATGAGGTGTTAGCGGCTTGAACAGATAGAGATAGGCGGCAGAGCGACGGACTGCCTCGCTGTCAGCATCGTCGCGATTCTGCGAAGAGACCGCAATTCGACAAACCCCCGGATGTGAAACGCGCGCGCGTGTCAGTATGTTGTCCTGGGCATCGTCCACCGTGTCGAGATCGCAAAGCAAGAGGTGTACTTCGATGTCGTTGAGCCGCTCCTGCGCGGTCTTGCCGTCCTCAGCTATGACCAGCCGGTAATCAGCCCGCTCCTTCAGCCCAGCTCGCGCCGCGCTGATCAGCGCATCGTCGCGCGAAACAACAAGGATCGTCAATTCCCCGGCCAAATGCACCTCCCAACATGCAGCGGACCGCAACTGCTACCGCCAGTCGCGCCCGATGTGCAAGGAAAGTTTGCATTTCGCCTGCCAACTTAACAATGAGATGAGCTTGTGGGCTGGTCACAGGCGTTGTCGCGTGCGCAATTTCCGCGTGAATGCAGCTAATCGCCGCCCAGAACCCGCTTTTTGAGCGAATGGAGCGCAAACCACACGCATCCCAGGACCGGCAGCACCAGCAAAGCGATCGCAACTTCCGGATCAACCCAGTCAAAGTGATGGGACGCACCCTTTATGGCATACCCTAGCAGGCCGATGGCATAATAACTCACGGCCACTACGGAGAGGCCCTCGACGATCTGCTGCAAGCGCACTTGCATCGTCGTGCTGCGCTCCATCGATCGAAGCAGTTTCGCGTTCTGGTTCTCGATCCGCGTCTCGATGCGGGCGCGCAGCAGTTCGGAGATTTGGCGCGCACGCCGTGTCAGCTGACGTTCGCGCTCAGTCAAGGCGGCGCAGGTGCGCGCTGCCGGCAGGAAGCGGCGTTCAGTGAAGTCGACGAGCGAAGCGAACCCACGGATCGGTTCCGGAGCAAGTTGTGCGAGCCTCTCTTCCACCAGACGCGAATAGGCTGCGGTAGCGTTCATGCGATAGTCGATTGACGTGGCAATGGTCGAAAGTTCCAGGCTGAGGTCAGACAATTGCGCCAGCAAATCATCGTCAGAGGCCGCCGAGGAAGTGACGGCCTTGGCCAGTGCGGCCAATTCGCGTTCGGCCGCGTCCAGCCTTGGCCAGGCCTCTTGCGCCACCGGCAGCCCCAAGAGCGCCTTGTTGCGGTAATTCCCAAGCTCCTGCAATTGCTGCAGTTGCCGGGTGAGATCACTCCGGTCGACTTCCCCGGCTGACACCACAAGGCGCCCCCGGCCATCGGGGTGAATGCGAAAATCCGACCAGATACGCACTCCCCCGGAGAGGCCGCACGACACAAGCTCGCTGCGGTTGAAATCAACCGCGGGCAATGCCCTTTCGACTTCGGCTTCGTCGCCACCAACCCAGATCGATGTCGCGCGAATGATTGCGCCCGGCAGGGTTTCCGCCCAGTCAATGGCCTCGCCCACCGAAGAGTCCAGTCCGGGGGCGAGCAAAACTTCGATGGCGCGTCCCGGACAAAACACTGTCAGCGTCGAACCTTCGCTCTGTCGCTCCCATGTAAAGGAGACGTCGCCGGAGAGTGCACCTGACAGGTGGCGCGGATTCTCTTCATCCGATTGGCTTCCGCACAGAGCGGACAAGACTGAGCGCTCCGCCTCACGCTCGCCAGGCCCAACCTCAAGCACCCACTGGAACACTGCGACCGGCAGTTGCAACAGCGGCCAGCGACGCAAATGCATTTCGCTGACAACTTGCCGCCGCACCTCATGTTCTCGCATAGCCTCATTCCCTGCCAGTGGATTCCGGGCCAGACCTATTCAAACAAGCGCGAAGCCGCAATGCCGGTAAAATCGATCTCGGCTAGCTGCCATCGGACATGGCCGCAACGAAGGGCAGCTATCCCTCGTTCACTCCCCAAAACCTGCCGTTCCGGACCGTCCGACGTTGCTGCCAGATCGAGCCTACTGATCCGATGTCCGCTTTCAGGCGATCGTCGTTGAACCTTCGATGGCTGGATGTGGGGCGCAAAGCTGACGCGAGCAATCAACTCCATTTCACAGGGACCGGAGCCGCTTTCTTTTGTCGCTCAGTCAGACTGCTCTGCCTCGAACGCCCGCTTGCCCTTGCGCCGGAACAGCACCAGCGCCTGCGCACCATCCGGCCCGCGCAGCTTGGCGGCGACGGTGAGGAATGCGCCGTAGAGGGCGGCGCGATCATCATCGGTCAGCTCTACCAGATCGGCCTTGGCAACCAAGCCGCCCAGTTCGATCAGTTGCCGGGTTCGTTCGCGTCGTTTGACCTGCCATTCGCGCATGTCGGTTCGTGCCTTTGCTGCCTCAAGCCGATGCCGCGCCGCCATCGAGCGGGAGAGTGCCTTCCGGCTGCTGCCGAGGTCCGCTCGCAGTGTTGCGTTGCTTGCCCTGAAAGAAGGCCGCGCCGCGCTTGCGCCAGCCCTCGCTTATAGCCTTGTCGTTGTTGTCGACAGCCTCGAGCAGCGCGCCCGCCAGCACATCCGCATCGAGTGCGTCGGCTCCGGTTGCCGTGACCAGCGCGCCGAGGTCGCGCACGCGGCGTTCCTTCATCTGCTTGGCCTTGTCGGCGAGGGCCTTGAGCTCCGAATCAAAATCGCGGGGTTTGCGCATGGGATATCTCCATCGTTGGTGTGATGGAGACATGATAATCGGTGAGCTATCTCAATGCAGTAAGGTCGCCGGGACAGTGTGATACCGCCTAGTCCCGATCAGGATTTTATCATGAGAGGGCGCGCTTATACGTCGTGCCGACGTGGCGTTTGCGGTGTAACTGGATTGCCGACATGGCAATCTTTCATTTCAGCGCGAAGGTCATCGGAAGGTCGAGCGGACGCAGTGCCGTGGCGGCTGCGGCCTATCGTGCGGGCGAGCAACTGCACGATGAGCGGATCGACAGAACCCACGATTTCACCAACAAGGCAGGCGTTCTTCATTCCGAAGTGATGCTGCCCAAAGGCGCACCCGAAGCCCTCGCCGACCGCGCCACTTTGTGGAACGCGGTCGAAGCTGCGGAGAAGCGCAAGGATGCGCAGCTTGCCCGCGAGGTCGAGTTCGCCCTGCCCCGCGAACTGTCGAAGAAAGACAACATCAGGCTGGCGCGCGAGTTCGTGAAGGCTGAATTCGTCGAAAAAGGCATGATCGCCGATCTCAATGTCCATTGGGATATTGGCGAGGACGGCAAAGCCAAGCCGCACGCCCACGTCATGCTGACCATGCGCGAGGTTACCAAGGATGGCTTTGGCGCAAAAGTCCGCGACTGGAACAAGACCGCGCTGATCGAGCAGTGGCGCGAGCGCTGGGCCGATCATGTCAACCGCGCGCTGGCGGAACGCGACATCGATACGCGGATCGATCATCGCAGCCTGGAAGCGCAGGGCATTGCGCTGGAACCGCAGGACAAGATCGGTCCCGCCGCCTCGCGCATTGGCGGACGCGGTCTGGAAGCCGAGCGGATTGAGGAACACCGCGCCATCGCCCAGCGCAATGGCGAACGCATAATCGCCAATCCCTCGCTGGCCTTGGATGCGATCACGCACCAGCAAGCCACCTTCACCAGGCGCGACCTTGCCGCCTTTGTTCACCGGCATAGCGACGGGAAGGAGCAGTTTGACGCCGCCTACAATGCCGTGCGCGCGGCGCCCGAGCTGATCGCATTGGGCAAGGATGGACGCGGGCAAGACCGCTTCACTTCGCGGGCGATGATCGAGACCGAACAGCGCCTGCATTGCGCTGCCGACGCGATGGCGCAACGCGCTGGTCACGCCGTAAATGATGTGCAGCGGAACGCCGCGTTTGCAAGCGCCGCGAAGCGCGGTCTGGTGCTGTCAGGCGAGCAGAAATCCGCCTTCGAGTATGTCACCAAGAAGGGTGGCCTTGCCGTGATCGTTGGCTATGCCGGGACCGGCAAAAGCGCGATGCTGGGCGTGGCGCGCGAGGCATGGGAAAGCGCGGGCTACAATGTGCGTGGCGCAGCCCTGTCCGGCATTACCGCCGAGGGTCTGGAAAACGGCTCCGGCATCGCATCGCGCACCATCGCCAGCCTTGAGCATCAATGGGGCAAAGGGTGCGAGCAGCTGACTGCCAAGGATGTGCTCGTCATTGACGAAGCGGGTATGGTCGGCACGCGCCAGATGGAGCGCGTGCTGTCCCATGCCGCAAAGTCCAGTGCGAAACTTGTCCTAGTCGGTGACCAGCAACAGCTCCAGGCCATCGAGGCAGGTGCAGCATTCCGGGCAATCCACGAGCGCCACGGCGGGGTCGAGATCAGCGAGGTTCGCCGTCAGCTATCGGCATGGCAGCAGGATACGACCAGGCAGCTCGCCACGGGCCGCACGGGCGAAGCGATCCGCACCTACGAAGAGCGCGGCATGGTCTATGCCACCGACACCCGCGAGGTCGCACGGACAGAGCTTGTCGAGCGTTGGGATCGCGAGCGGCAGGACAGCCCAGACGAAAGACGGATCATCCTTACCCACACCAATGACGAGGTCCGCGAGCTCAACCAGATGGCGCGCGAGAAAATGCGCGTGGCTGGCGCGCTAGGTGCCGATGCCACGATCAAGGCCGCACGCGGCGAACGGAAATTTGCATCGGGGGACCGCATCATCTTCCTGCGCAACGAACGCGAACTTGGGGTGAAGAACGGGACGCTCGGCACGGTCGCGATGTCCAGCCCGCAGCGCATGGCCGTGCGCACGGACGATGGGCGGGAAGTTGCCTTCGACACCAAGTACTACGCCCACATCGATCATGGCTACGCCGCCACGATCCACAAGGCGCAAGGCATGACAGTGGACCGCACGCATATTCTCGCCACACCGGGCATGGACAGCCATTCCGCCTATGTCGCCATGTCGCGTCACCGCGAGGGGCTAGCGCTGCATTATGGGCGCGATGACTTTGCCGACCAGTCCAAACTTGTTCGCACCCTTAGCCGCGAGCGCGGGAAAGATATGGCGGGCGACTACAAGCCCGAGCAGGCTTTCGCCGAACTGCGCGGAATCAGCTTCCGCGAGCGGGTAATGGCGATGGTTCGGCAAGTGCCGGAGAAGGCCAAATCCATCTTCGGAAACTTCCGACCGCAGGCCCGTCAGCTCGAACCGCTTCCGGCAAAGTCGAACACGCAGAACGACCAGCGTCGCGCGGTCGAACGCTATGCCCGCGCGCTTGGCGATATCGGAACGATGCAAGCCCAGGGCTTGCCCGTTCTCCCGCACCAGAAGGACGCGCTGGAGAAGGCAGGAAAAGCGCTCGACGCGATTCGGCCCCATGCGGCCACCGATCTCGCCAAGGCGCTGGAGCGGCGGCCTGAGCTGATCCCAGAGGCCGCTGGCGGGCGTAGCCAGGAGGCCATGCGCGCCATGAACCAAGAGGCCGCAGTGCGCACCGATCCTGCGCTGCGATCCGAGCGCTTTGTCAGTGATTGGCAGGGACTCAGCACGGCGCGCAAGCAGCTTGAACAGCAGGGCGACCGCGCCGGTGCTGTCCGCGTATCGGCAAAGCAGAACGAGCTGGCGAAGTCGCTTGAACGCGACCCGCAAGTCGAAGGCCTGCTGCGCGGCAAGACCCGCGAACTTGGCATCGATCCGAAGCCGGAACGCAGCATCGCCAAAGAACTCACCGCAACCCTCGCCCGTGAACGCACCCGCGCTTTCGACATGGGCATTTAGGAGCTGAATGATGGAAGACGATCAAATCGAAGAAGTACAGTTGGACCTTGAAGTGGAGGAACCTCCCGCCCCGGAGGCAGAACCGGAAATTGATACGGCGGAAGAATCCGATCCGGCAACAGAAGCCTTCGCCCGTCTTGAAGGCGAAATGGCCATGGTGCGGCATACGGTCCAGAACATGGCCAGGGAGCGCGCCGACATCGTAATCCCGGACTACACGGCAACGCTCGGCCAGATGGCCGATCAGCTGGCACAGGTCTCCAAGACGTTAACCGCAATCGGCAACAAGCCTGCCATCGAGCTGACGCCGGAAGACATTGCGGTTCAGATCAAGCGCGCCTCGCTCGACATGCTGTGCGACAGCAGCGACCTGTTCCGACAGGGCCGCAAAGATCTGGACAATGCAACCGGCCGGCTCGCCGCAATTGTCGGAAGAGTCCGCGCCGAGGACGAGCAGAAGCGTCAGACCTGGCGCTTTGCAGGCATGGGATTCTTGGTCGGCATCCTGCTTTGGTCGATTCTCCCCGGCACCATCGCCCGCGCCATGCCAGAAAGCTGGCAGCTACCCGAACGGATGGCTCGCAAGTCTGTTGGAGAGCCGTCCATTGTGGAAGCAGGAATCAGGCTCATCCGGTCTCAGAACCCCGAAGCTTGGGAAGAATTGGCGGAGGCGCAGCGTGTCCTTAGCGCAAACCGCGAAAAATTGAGCCGATGCACCGAAAAGGCGCGGAAGGAAGAAAGGCCGGTCAGTTGCTCAATTCGGATCGCGCAATGACGTATCAACTCAATCGCGGGCGTTGCCGAAAGGGGTTTCTCATGCTTAGCGAAGTGGATGTTGAAAGACCGTCCGACAACTCAATTTGCAGCCTATGGGGCGCAGCTATTCAAAGGCGCGATCTCCCATTGCATTGACGATGTGATATCAGCGCTTGCCGAGGTTCCAGCAGATGGGGCGGGCGTTCGTTTGCATGGGATACCCGCGCTCGATCCAATTCTTGCGAGAGAAGGTCCGATAGGGGCAATAGCCGCAAGCGCTTTGGGTAACTCTTCCCGACCGGTTAGGGCAATTCTCTTCAACAAATCGACGATAAGCAATTGGGCACTCGCTTGGCACCAAGACCGAACAATCTGTGTCAAAGAAAGGCGAGATGCACCGGGGTTTGGCCCCTGGACCTTGAAAAGCGGTATGAATCACGTTGCACCGCCATTTGATCTTCTTACCCGCATGGTGACGGTGAGGGCGCACATCGACAATGTGCCCGCTAGCAATGCACCACTGCTCATTGCTCCTGGATCCCACACCTACGGAAGAATAGCCGTAGATCGGGTCAAGGGAGTGGTAGACAGGTGCGGAACAGCGGTCTGTTTGGCCGAAGCTGGCGATGTATGGCTATACGCAACGCCAATTCTTCACGCGTCCGACGCTGCCTCTGCGCCGAAAAGCAGAAGAGTCCTTCAGGTAGATTTTGCGGCGGAAGAGCTGCCGCACGGACTCGAATGGCTTGGTGTGTAGAATGCCAACCTCAGCACGAAATGATCTGCAGGTTGCTCAACCCCACGAATATCGATGACTTGCCGCAGTTAATCTGTGATCGTCAATCGGATGAGGAAAAGCATTCTCGCCTTGTTTGCAATTGTCGTACCGACGTTGCTCATTACGCTGACGCCAATCGGCCCGATTTTCGTATATGGTTGGTTAGTCCCAATCATTGACCCTCTCATTCCAAAGCCAAAAGACGTGCCATCCCGTGCTGATGCCAGTTATCAATGGAAGGGCTTCGGCTTAGTTTGGACTTGGGAGGATAATGTCCCAGCCGGATGCGCTCGATGGTGGGCGGCTGAAGGATTCGACGGTCCGGTTCGGGGCCTCGATCTCTATCAAGGTGACCGAAACTGCAGTGGCGGTTTGAGAACCATGAGCCGCCTCTCATTCGTAGACACAACGACATACGGCACCGGTGAGAACGAATGGCCATACGAAGAGTGTCCTTTCACGCTAGATGAGAATACTGTCGCCCAATACCGAACTCAGATCGATGCCTTGAGGGAAGCCAATAGCGGCACTTTGGAAACACAGATGCTTGGGGCCATGCGGACAGAGCTTGCTGCGCTCGATGGGAAGAAAATGCTCGCCCAGCAATATGGCTGTCGGGCTAACCAAGGCTAATCGCTGTTTCCATGACCAGCGTCAGATTAGCCGCCTTCATTGATCGGCGTATTTGCTCCGGCAGTACCCGCGCAATAATTCCCCCACGCTTCCATCAGCTTCACGCGCGCACCGGGATTATCCGGCGTGCCAAGGTATGTGGTGCGGCGATAGGCGGCCTGTACAGCGTCAGGCGTCTTGTGCGCCAGTGCCGCTTCGACGACCGCATTGGGGAAGCCTTCGTTCGCCGCCCAGTCGGTGAAGCTGGAGCGGAAACCGTGGACGTGGAACGGCTCCTGCATGTCGCGCATGACCTTGAGCAGCGTCATGTTGGACATCGCCTTTCCCGTCATGCCGGGGAATACCACTTCGGCTCCCTCAAGCCGCATTGCGTCCGCCTTCACAAGCACCGCCAAGGCCGCTTCTGAAAGCGGCACGATGTGCGCCCTGCTGCGCTTCATGTGTTCGGCTGGGATTGTCCAAAGGCGCTGGTCCAGATCGAATTCGTCCCATTTCGCGAGCCGCACTTCCTGCGAGCGAACGCCCGTCAGAATGAGAAGGTCTAGCGCCAGACGCGAATAGGATGGTTTGCGGCGCAACGCGGTCAGGAACGGAGGAACGGCCACGTATGGCATCGCCTTGCGGTTTGCCGGTTTCTTGATCTGTCGCGGCAGCCCTCGCCCTGCCTTGAGGCTGCTATTGCCTGATGGAGCTTCGGAAGAGCGCCAACCCTTTGCATGGGAGTAATCTAGCACCGCGCAAATCCGATTCCGAACCTGGCGGGCTGTTTCGGGGATTTCCTGCCAGATCGGCGTGAGGACCGAGATGATATCGGCGGCAGTGATTCCACCAGTCGTCATGTCGCCAAGCTTCGGGAAGGCGTAGTTTTCCAGACTGGCCAGCCATTGCCGACCATAGACATCGCTTTTCCAGCCAGCTTCGTTCTCGGAATGATATTGGGTAGCGGCTTCGCGGAAAGTGACCTTGGCGGCTTCCTCGTCCTTCCGCTCCGTCAGTACGTCGCGTTTCTCGACCTTTACAGCCTTGCGGAGTTCAGCAGCCTTCGCACGCGCTTCCGCCAGCGTCACCAGCTTCGCACTACCCAGACCAATATCCTGTCGTTTGCCATCGCGCTGGAGTCGCAAAAGCCAGGAAGCCGCACCAGTTTTTCCAACTTTCAGGAAAAGTCCGTCACCGTCCTGATAGGTGCCCGGATTCGCCAAAGCGGCCTTGACCGCCACCGCCGTAAGTTTGCCCATTCTCGTTCCCCACATTTCTGGAGGTCAATTAAGAGAGCCGCAGTGTGGGGAAGCCCACCTCCTTCCCCACACCTTCCCCACACTCACTGTCGGTTGTAGACAAATAGCAGCGAACAGGGGCGGCCATCGAAAGGCAGAATACCCTTGGTTTTCTGAGATTTCTAGGGCTTTTCGGGGATGTTCCGAGAACGGGCGGTGGTGGACAGGGCTAGATTCGAACTAGCGTACGCTTGCGCGGGCAGATTTACAGTCTGCTGCCTTTAACCACTCGGCCACCTGTCCACACCAGTGCTGCCGGTGCCGGTTCCTCCCGAAGGAAGAGCCGATTTTCGAAGTCTCCGAGGAGACCGTCCGGCCGAGTGGCGGCCCCTTTGGCGAAGCTGGACTTGCCTGTCAATGGGCAGGCTGGCATGCGCGACACGAAATTTTTCAACAAGCTTGCAGAGAAGGTCTCCTGATGCCCCGCAATGACGATCAACCGAAGGGCCGTGCGCTGCGCGGCCGCGCCGGCCGCAACAAGGGCGGACGCGGTTCGGGCCGGGGCAGCGCGGGCTCGATCCGCCTGTGGGGCCGCCACGCGATCGAGGCTGCGCTGACCAATCCCAACCGCGACGCCAAGAAGCTTTGGGGCACGCGCGAGGCAATCCAGGCCATGCTCGACGATCACGATGCCGAACTGCCCGCCTCGTTGCCCGTGGAATACGCTCAGGCCGCCGACCTTGCGCGCCTTGTTGCCAAGGATGCACCCCACCAAGGCCTCGTGCTCGATTGTGCCCCGCTCGACGATGTCGCTCTCGACGATGTTCTCGACGAATCCGATGGCCGCACGATTGTCGTGCTCGATTCGGTAACCGATCCGCACAACGTCGGCGCGATTCTCCGCTCCTGCGCTGCGTTCAATGTCGCCGCGCTCGTCACGCAGGACCGCCATGCCCCGCCCGAATCGGGCACGCTCGCCAAATCTGCCTCCGGCGCGCTGGAAATCGTGCCATGGGTCCGCGTGGTGAACCTGTCGCGCGCGCTCGAGCGGATGAGCGAGGAAGGCTACTGGCGCATCGGCCTCGACGGCGATGGCAAGGCCGTGTTCCCCTCCGCCATCCCCGCAGGTCCGGTTGCATTGGTCCTCGGTGCCGAGGGCGAAGGGCTGCGCCACAATGTTGCCCAGCACTGCGATGCGATCGCGCGCCTGCCGATTGCGTCCGCGATTGAAAGCCTTAACGTATCGAACGCGGCGGCGATCGCGCTCTACGCGGTGGCCACGCGCGAGGGATAGGCACGACAGGAGGGGCAGATGCGGCGTTCTTGGGCTTTGGCGGCGGCAACGCTCGCCACACTCCTGCTGGCAGGCTGCCTGCTCCTCCCCGGCAAGTTCACTTCCGCCATCGACCTGCGCAGGGACGGCAGCTTCAGCTTCACCTACAAGGGCGAGATCCATGTCCTCGCCCTGTCGAAGCTCGCTGCCGAAGAGCGCAACCGCAAGAACGAGACCGCCCCCTTCGAACCTTCGAGCTGTTTCGACGATGAGAAGGGCGAGGAACGGGCCTGCACGGACGGCGAGATCGCGGAGCAAAAGAAGGCCTGGGAAGAGGATGTTGCCGCCAGCAAGGCTGCCGCGGCTGAGAAGCAGAAATCCGACGAGCAGATGGCCAAGGCCATGCTCGGCGGCATCGATCCTTCAGACCCGCGCGCCGCGCAGGAATTCGCCGAACGCCTGCGCCGCCAGAAGGGCTGGAAGTCGGTCATCGACAAGGGCGACGGCAGGTTCGAGGTCGAATATGCGATCACCGGCAAGCTGACCCACGATTTCAGCTTCCCGATGATCGAAAAGCTGCCGATGGTCATGCCCTTCGTCACCATCATCCGTCGCGCCGATGGCAGCGTGCGCATCGATGCCCCGGCGTTTGCCTCCGGTGCGGCAAGCTCTCCGATCATGGGCATGGCTGCCATGCCTGCCGATGAAAAGAGCGGAAAAGCCGGCGGCGATGGCATGCCTGTGCTCGACGGCGTGTTGATGCTCAGCACAGACGGCGAAATTCTCGCCAACAATACCGACGAAGGGCCCTTCGCCTCCCCTTCCGGCAAGACGCTGCAGTGGAAGGTAAACGAGCGCACCAAGGAAGCGCCCACCGCGCTCATCCGCATCGCACCATGAAAAAAGCCGCGCCGGTCTGCCTGACCGACGCGGCTCCAAAACTCACCAGGCAGTAGGCCCGGTCAGGCTGCGATCAGTTGACCGCATCCTTGAGGCCCTTGCCGGCCTTGAACTTGGGTTGCGCCGAGGCCTTGATCGACATCGGCTCTCCGGTGCGCGGGTTGCGACCGGTCGACGCCTTGCGCTTGGCTACCGAGAAGGTGCCAAAACCGACCAAGCGCACTTCGTCGCCCTTGGCCAGCGCACCGGAGATCGATTCGAAGACGGCCTCAACGGCCTTGGTCGCATCGCCCTTCGACAGGCCGCTGACATCGGCGACGGCGCCGATCAGATCGTTCTTGTTCATTGCGGAACCCCCTAAGTCTTTTGTCTTGGGTTGAATGGAATTGAGTCGCCTTTCGGGTGCACGGAAACAAGCCGAGAAACAATCACCTGTCAAGGCCTAATCGGCTCAGTCCAGCCCGGAATCACCTTATTTTTAGGCACTTTTCAGAACACGAAAGGGGTGCGCGCAACAAATGTGCGCGCACCCCTTCCGAACTTGCAGTTGAGAACCGTCAGTGGGCAGTCGGCGCAGCGCCTGCCGCTCCGGCCGGTGCAGTTGGCTGAGAGGCGAGATCGTCCGCTTCAGTCCACTCGATCGCCTGCGGCACAGATGCCAGCGCACGTGCCAGCACCTCGTCGACATGGCTCACAGGAACGATTTCCAGACCTTCCTTGATGTTGGCCGGGATCTCGGCAAGATCCTTGCGGTTCTCCTCGGGGATCAGCACCGTCTTGATCCCGCCACGCAGTGCCGCGAGGAGCTTTTCCTTCAAGCCACCAATGGCCAGCACGCGGCCACGCAGCGTCACTTCGCCCGTCATCGCCACGTCCGCCCGCACCGGAATGCCGGTCAGCGTCGAGACCATGGCGGTCACCATGCCGATGCCAGCGCTCGGGCCATCCTTGGGCACGGCACCCTCGGGCAAGTGGATGTGCAGGTCCTTGCGGTTGAAGATCGAAGGCCGGATGCCGTAGGCCGGACTGCGCGCCTTGACGAAGCTGAACGCCATCTGGACGCTCTCGCTCATCACCTCGCCCAATTTGCCCGTAGTCTTGACCGCGCCCTTGCCGGGCACCGTCACGCTCTCGATCGTCAGCAGTTCGCCACCAACCTCGGTCCAGGCAAGGCCGGTAACCGCGCCGACCTGGTTCTCCTCGTCAGAGACGCCGTGGCGGAACTTCCGAACACCGGCAAAGTCGGAAAGGTTCTCGGGCGTGATCGTCACGCTCTTGGCCTTGCCTTCTAGGATCTGGCGCAGCGACTTCCTCGCCAGACGCGCTACCTCGCGCTCCAGCGTGCGCACGCCGGCCTCGCGGGTGTAATAGCGGATCAGATCGCGCAGTGCTTCGGTCTCGAGCGTGAACTCGCCCTTCTTGAGACCATGCGCCTCCACCTGCTTGCGCACCAGATGGCGCTCGGCGATCTCGACCTTCTCGTCCTCGGTGTAACCCTCGAGACGGATGATCTCCATGCGGTCGAGCAGCGGCTGCGGCAGGTTCAGGCTGTTCGCCGTGCAGACGAACATCACGTCCGAAAGATCGAAGTCGAGCTCAAGGTAATGGTCCTGGAACTTCGCATTCTGTTCGGGATCGAGCACTTCCAGCAGCGCTGAAGCCGGATCGCCGCGGAAGTCCTGGCCGAGCTTGTCGATCTCGTCGAGGAGGAACAGCGGGTTCGCGGTGCCTGCCTTCTTGAGGTTGGTCACGATCTTGCCCGGCAGGGAGCCGATGTAGGTCCGGCGGTGACCGCGGATCTCGGCCTCGTCGCGCACGCCGCCCAGCGACTGGCGCACGAACTGGCGGCCGGTCGCCTTGGCGATCGACTTGCCGAGCGAGGTCTTGCCGACGCCCGGAGGTCCGACGAGGCACAGGATCGGCCCCTTCAGCTTGTTGGTGCGCGCCTGCACCGCAAGGTATTCGACGATGCGGTCCTTGACCTTGTCCAGCGCGTAGTGATCGGCGTCGAGGATCGCCTGCGCCGCGGGAATGTCCTTCTTGAGCTTGCTGCGCTTGCCCCATGGCAGACCCAGCAACACGTCGAGGTAATTGCGGATGACAGTCGCCTCGGCGCTCATCGGCTGCATGGTCTTGAGCTTCTTCAACTCAGCCGTCGCCTTGGCCTTGGCTTCCTTGGAAAGCTTGAGAGTGTCGATCTTCTCCTGAAGCTCGGCGATCTCGTTGGCTTCCTCGCCATCGCCGCCACCCAGCTCCGACTGGATCGCCTTCAACTGCTCGTTCAGGTAGTATTCGCGCTGCGTCTTTTCCATCTGGCGCTTCACGCGGCCACGGATCTTGCGCTCCACCTGCAGCACGCCCAGTTCGCCCTCCATGAAGGAAAGCACCATCTCGAGCCGCTTCATCGGATCGGATTCGGAAAGCACCGCCTGCTTGTCAGCCACCTTGGCAGCAAGGTTCGCGGCAACCGAATCCGCCAGCTTGCCAGCATCCTCGATATCGCCAAGCTGGCCGCCGGCGTCCTGCGGCAGCTTCTTCGAAAGCTTCGCATACTCGGCGAACTGATCGACGACCGACCGCATCATCGCAGAAATCTCGGTGCTCTCGGCCACCACGGCTTCCTGCTGCTCGACCTGCGCGACAAGCATCGCGCCATGCGTCGTCGTTTCCTCGCGCAGGCCCTCAAGCACCGCGCGGTCCCGTCCTTCGACGAGCACGCGGACCGTGCCATCCGGCAACTTCAGCAGTTGCAGGACGCTGGCAATCACGCCGGTATCATAAAGATCGTCGCGATCCGGATCGTCGCAGCCCGGATCGAGCTGGGCGAGCAGGAAGATATCCTTGTTGCCGGCCATGGCCGCTTCCAGCGCCGCTACCGATTTCTCGCGCCCGACAAAGAGGGGCACGACCATGCCGGGAAACACGACGATGTCGCGAAGGGGAAGCAGGGGATAGAGATTCATGGGCACTTCGTTTCCGTCCTGCCGGGCACGCCGCCCGGCGCTTTCCCGGGATATGGGGAGACCGCGCGCCTGTCGCAATGGCTTTTGCCATATCGGCTGTGGATCACGACATCTCCTGACCAGTTTGACCCTCTTGTCGGCGAGAGCCGTAAACCGAATGTTAGGTATAAATACGCATTGGACGTGAAGGACTGGGAGGCTGCCACGTCGCATGCTGCGTACACGAACAACGCTGATCGTCGGCGCAGGGGCGAGCGCAGAATTGCAGTTTCCGACCAACGCGGAACTGCTGGCTCGCATCATCCAGGGCTATGATTTCAAGCGCACCAACTCGGAGACCTCGACACGCGACGGCCAGTTGCTTCTGCGCAATATCTACAAGCTTGCTGAAAAGCTGAACAAGAAGGTCGAGGATGTTGCCGCTGCCGCCGAGCGCCTGCGCAACGCCTGCCGCCTCGGTCGCTCGATCGATACCGTGCTTGAACAGTACGATCATGACCCGCTCGTTGTCGCCTGCGGCAAGCTGGCGATCACATTCTTCATGGGCCAGGCTGAATCGCGCAGCAACCTGAAGGATATCCCGCGCGTGGAAGGTGAGCTGCCGCTTCAAGGGAAGATTGCCGAATACTGGATCTATCAGCTCGGCCAGCTGATCACCTCTGGCGTTCCCCGGAGCAAGATCGGACAGACGCTCGAACAGCTGACCATCATAAACTTCAACTACGATCGGTCAGTCGAGCACTTCCTGCCTTACGCACTGGTCATGGCCTATGGGATCGAGCTGAAGGAAGCGCAGCAAGTCGTTGCAGAGAAGCTCGACATCGTGCACCCGCACGGCTCCGTTGGCCGTCTGCCATGGCAGAAGGGTGAGGCACCCCAGGCCGAATGGGGTGTCGAGCAGCCATGGAACATCCATGCGATCGCTGCCCAGTTGAAGTCGCTCAACGAACGCAGCGCCGATCGCAATGCATTGCGCGACATCCGCCTGTCGGTCGCCAGCGCAAAACGCCTCGTGTTCCTCGGCTTCGGCTTCCAGCCCCAGAATGTCGACTTGCTTTTCGAGAACACGCTTTCGCATAATCCCGAAGTGCTCATCTCCACTTACGGCATGAGCAGCGGCAACGCCGCCACCGTCGCCCAGATGATTCGCCGCCTCGCAGGTCTGGAGAGCGCCGACCAGTTGATGATCTCGCCGGGCAAGGCCTGGGAAGTCCTGCGCGATTATTCGCTGCTGCTGGAAAGCTGAGTCCCCACGCAGGAGGGGACCTCGGTGTTGTTACGGACCACCAGCATAAACCGGCCGAGGCCCCCGCCTGCGCGGGGGCGCAATCTCAACGTGCGGAAGGCAGCGGCTGCACCACCGGCTCCGAGACAAATATCGGCGCTGGCGGCGTAGCAGGAACGGGCTCGCTGGCCGCAGAAGGCATCGCAGGCGGCGGTGTCGGCGTGATCGCTGGCAGGGTGATCGACCCTTCCTTCTGGAAATCCGCCTTGCCCTTCAGCGCGTCGATCTCTGCTTGCCGGGTCTTGAGATAAAGCTCGCGATAGGAAGCGTAAGGGTTCGATTCCTCACGGATGCGCTTGAACAGTTCGTCATTCGCCACACGCTCGTCGAGCGAGCGGATGACGAAGCTGCCATAGACATAGCCCGGATTGCGCAGCGGTCCGCCAACGGCAAACGGCATCAGGAAACGGTCGAGCCCAAGCCCGATCACGTCGCGCAGCGTCGTCGGGCCAACCAGTGGCAGGAACATGTAGGGTCCCGGCCCGATTCCGTAGTATCCAAAGGTATAGGCAAAGCCATTGCGCCGATACGGCAGGTTGAAGGGCTTGTTTTTGGCGACGTCGATCACACCGCCGACGCCGATCGTCGAATTGATCGCGAACCGCCCGACCGTCTCGGCCGCCTTGCCCGGCTTCAGTTGCAGCAGATAGTTCAGCGCAACAATCGGCTCGGTCAGGTTGCGCAGGAAGTTCCTGAGACCCATGCGGATCGGGCGCGGCACGCCCTTTTCATAGACGTTGGCAACGGGCGCGATGACCGCATCGTCGACTGCCTGCACTGCGTCGTAGCTCGCCTGATTGACCGCCTGCATCGGGTCCTGCCGCGGGGTCTTCTCGCCCGATACGACGATCGCCTGCTCGTCCTGCTCAATCTGGTCAAGCGATGGCGCGGGTGCCTGCGGCAAGGCGATAGGTGCTGTAGGCTGTGGCTCAGACGGGGTTTCGGCAGGAAGCGGCGTTGCTGCACCGGCAGCGGAGGCTTGCGAGTCCTGCACCAGCGCAACCTCCGGCACCAATGGTCCGTCCGCAACGGGAACGGCAAGCAGGGCAGCGCTGGCAAGCAAGGTCACACTCAAGCAGGAATTCCTGTCCGGTTCATCAGTTTACCGCACAGCCTTGGCCCGCCCCCAGCCACGCCGCAAGTCCTACACCATCAATTCATCGCCAGCCCACACCGGCCTGACCGGTCAAGCCACCGGTCAGAACGGCAGCTTGAACCCCGGCGGAATGCCGGCCGCCATCTGCACCTTCTGCATTTCTTCCGCAGCCGCAGCATCGGCCTTGCCGCGCGCGTCGTTGAAAGCTGCCGCAACCAGATCCTCGAGGATGCCCTTCTCGGACGGAGCCAACAAGCTCTCGTCGATGTTGACACCGATCACGCGGCCCTTGGCCGAAGCCTTGATCTTCACCAGCCCACCGCCTGCCGCGCCTTCGACCTCGATGTTGTCCAAGGTCGCCTGCGCGTCCTCCATCTGCTTCTGGATGGTCTGCGCCGCTTTCTGGGCGGCCTGGATCATCTCTTCCATCGACTTCATGCGCGTTTGCTCCAGGGTCTCTTTTCGTGCTCTCGCGAGCTTTCCTCATCAATGATCACCGCGCCCGGAAAGGCTTCGAGCGCCGCCTTGACCAAGGGATCTTCCTTCATCGCCGCGTCCGCCGCCGCCACCTTCTCGGCCTTGGCTTCCTCGAGGCTGGGCAGGGCATCGCCCTCCCCGCGCTCGACGATCCATGCCTCGCCGGTCACGTGGTTCAACGCGCGGCGGATATCCGCCGCCGGATCGTTCGGCAATCCCGGCGCCAGTTGATAGCGCAGCAAACCGGCCTTGAGTTCAACCACGCGCACGCCCAGCCGCATCGTCGATCCGACCAATGGCGAGACATGCTCGACTTGCTCGACCAGCGCTTCCCAGTCCATCGCGGGCGCCGCGGTCGCTTGAGCCACGGGAGCCGCGACAGCGCCCGGTTCGGCGGTCTGCGCCATGACCACGGGCCGGGAAGCAATCTCTTCCAGCTTCTTCACCAGCCCGCCGGGATCGGGCAGGTCCGCCGCGTGCATGACCCGCAACAGTGCCATCTGCGCCGCCACCAGCGGATCAGGCGCCACCTTCACTTCCTCGTAACCCTTGAGCAGCAGCTGCCACAACCGGTGCAACTGCCCCGCCGAAAGCGCCTTGGCCCAGCCCTCGAGAGCCTCCCGCTCCTCGGTCGAGCGAATGTCCGGCCCCACACCGCCGATCTGCGTAACCGTCACTCGATGGACCACATCCATCTGCGCCCGCATCATCGCGATCGGCTCGATCCCCAGCGCATACTGCTGCGCCACTTCCTCCAGCACCGTCCCGCCCTTGCCCGAAAGCACGGCGTCGAGCAGCCGGCGCTGCATGGTCTTGTCGGCAAGGCCCAGCATTTGCCGGACCTGCTCGGCCGTCACCCGGGTCTTGCCATCCTCGCTGCCGACCAGATCGGCATGGCTGATCGCCTGGTCGAGGATCGACAACCCGTCTCGCACCGATCCCTCGGCTGCAGCGGCGACCATCGCCAGCGCCTCGTCCTCGGCCTCGACGCCTTCCTTGCCGCAGATCATGCCGAAATGGCTGGCGAGCAGCGGCGCCGGAATGCGCTTGAGATCGAACCGCTGGCAGCGCGACAAGACCGTGACCGGCAGCTTGTCCACTTCGGTCGTCGCAAAGAGGAACTTCACATGCGCCGGCGGTTCCTCAAGCGTCTTGAGCAAGGCGTTGAACGCGTTGCGCGACAGCATGTGGACTTCGTCGACAATGTAGATCTTGTAGCGCGCCGAAACAGCCGCGTAGCGCACCGCTTCGATGATCTCGCGCACGTCGTCGACGCCAGTGTTCGACGCCGCGTCCATCTCGATCACGTCGATGTGCCGGCCTTCGGCAATCGCCCGGCATGGCTCGCAAGACCCGCACGGATCGATCGTAGGCCCGCCCTGCCCGTCCGGGCCAATGCAGTTGAGCGCCTTGGCGATCAGGCGCGCGGTGGAAGTCTTGCCAACACCGCGTACGCCGGTCATCAGGAAGGCATGGGCCAGCCGGTCACGCTTGATCGCGTTGGCCAGCGTCTGCACCATCGCGTCCTGCCCGATCAGTTCGGCAAAGGTCTGCGACCGGTACTTGCGCGCCAGCACGCGATAGGGTTGCGCAGCAGATGCCGCTGCGGGCGCGACCGGTGGCGGTGGCGCCGTCTCCCGCACCACTTCTGCAGGAGCCGGAGCAGGCGCTACAGGCGCTGCGACCGGCGCCGGATCACCGAACATCGAACTTTGCCCCGCCGCCTCGAGCTCGGCAGCAGAGGGCTTGTTCTCCTCCTCTTGCGGAGGATCGCCAAACATGTGGGTGGAATCGGCCATTGCTGCCTTAGGTAAGCACTCCCGGCCCGATTGTCGAATGCCCCGAGGGGGAGAATCGGTGGATTGACTCATAGGTTGCAAAATGCAACCTTAACTTCATGAGCAAGGTTCTTCTCGGTCGCCTCACCGCCGATTTCGATCGTTCGTTGGTGGTCTTCGTCATCGGCATGCGCATCAATCACTTCCACAAGGTGGGAAAGTGGCTCCCAGTCGCTCGCGCCATGGGGCCGATGCTCGCCGAACTTGCGCGAAACCCGCAAAGCGGTTTTCTCGGAACGGAAACGATGCTGCGCGATCTGCGCACCATCGTGCTCCTGCAATACTGGCGTGATTTCGACAGTCTCGAAGCCTATGCCCGCGATCGGGACCAGAAACACTGGCCAGCCTGGACCGCGTTCAACAAGGCCGTGGGCAGCGACGGCACCGTCGGCATCTTTCACGAGACCTATGCCGTCTCGGCCGGGGCCCATGAAACGATCTATGGCAACATGCCACCCTTCGGCCTCGGCAAGGTCGCCGGACTCATCCCCGCCACCGGCAAGCGCAATGAGGCGCGCTCGCGCATGAAAGCCGCAACGGAGGGGTAAAAAGGAGCCGGCCGACCCGCCGCAACCCGTTGTGGCTGCTTCCTTCCGGACCTGACCAGGTTGGCGGACGCAAGCGTCCGACCGACTCCCGGCGCGGCATATGGAGAGGAAGCGGAGGCTTGTCCAGCCCTCGCCGAACTCTGCTTACCTAAAATTATCCGCGTAGCTCTGCAGCTTCAGCTTGCGCGGCGGCGTCGGGATCACGCGCGCATCGATGCCATAGCGATCGGCATAGGCCTGCGCATCTTCCTGCGAATTGAACGCAAGCGTCACCTGGCTCTGCGTGTCGCCCGAACCAGCCCAGCCCATCAGCGGGTCGGGGCGGCGTGCTTCGGCGGGTTCGAACTCGAGCAGCCAGTCGCTGGTCCGGGCCTTGCCGGACTGCATGGCATTCTTCGGGCGCTGATAGATGCGTGCTGACATGGCTTCGCGCTTGCACACGAATCAGGTCGCAAATCAAGTCCGCTTTTGCGCGTTAAAGGCGTTCTTGGTCTTGAGGCTCGGGTCTTCGGCCCAGGGCTCGTCTGGCCAGCGGTGCTTGGGGTAGCGCCCCTTCATGTCCTTCACCACATCGCGCCACGATCCGCGCCAGAAGCCGGGCAGATCTCCCGTCGTCTGGATCGGCTTGCCACCGGGGCTGGTGAGGCTCAGCAGCAGCGGCTTGGGCGGATGGCCCACGCACGGATGCCGCTCCAGCCCGAACAGTGCCTGCACCCGCAGTTCCACGCACGGCCCGCCCTCGTGGCCATAGTCGATCGCGTGGCTGGTCCCGGCGGGCGAGCGGAACTCCGCCGGGGCCAGCTTGTCGAGCGCCTGCCGCTCGTTCCAGTCGAGCCGGTTCAGCAGCGCCTCGTGCAGCCTGCCCGCGCCGATCTGCAGATCGCGCCGCCCCGCCAGCAATGGCCCGAGCCAGTCCTCAAGCGCGCCAAGCAGAGCCTCTTCGGACAGCGCCTCAAGCCCCGCATACCCCGCCCGCACGATCAGAGCCTTGGCGGCCTCGCCCAGCGGGAGCAGCGCCAACCCGCCATCGCGCACCACCTCGATCAGCTTGGCCACAACAGCCTCGGCGTCCGGCTTCGGGTCGGGCACCCGCGCCAGCACGATGGCCCCCAGCTTGCGCTCCAGCCGCGCTTCGACGCGACCCTCGATCGCGTTCCAAGTGAGGGAATGCCGCTCCTCGATCCGATGCGCGAGGTGTCGGACAACGTCTTCCTCCTCCAGCGCCACCGCCGCCGTGATCCGCGCGCCCTTGGCCTCGCCCTGCGCGTCTCCGATCACCAGCCACTTCGCCGTTGCCAGCGGCGATGCCGGATCAAGCCGATAGCCGCGGCCACCCGAAGCCAGCCAGTCCTCGCCCGAAGCCCCCCGCGCCCGCGCGATCCGGTCGGGAAACGCCTCCGCAAGCAACACGCCCAGTGGGACGCCCACCATCCGTCCTTCGACAGGCTTAGGGTAAACTGATTTACCGTTTGAAACCCGCTCATGCTGAGCTTGTCGAAGCACCCGGTTGGCAAGCTCAGCCCACCGCGCCGCCAGCTTGCGCGATCCTTCGGCCCTGCTCCCGCGCTCACCCGCCCAGCGATCAAGCCGCCGCGCCAGATCCTCACCGCGACCGCCCAGCCCGCGTTCCTGCAACAGCAAGGCCAGTTGCGCCGCTTCGTCCGCCTGCCCGCGCTCGGCTGCAAACAACAGCATGTGCGCCAGCGCCGGCTCCATCGGCAGGCGCGCCATCGCCCGCCCGTGTGCCGTGATCTCATACTGCTCCCGCTCACCCTGAGCCTGTCGAAGGGCGAGTGCGCCCAAGGCCTGCAAGGCCCCCCGCGCCGCTGCCATCGCAGCGACCGGCGGCACATCGAGCCACGCCATCCCCGCCGGGTCACCCGCCCCCCACTGCGCTAGCGTCAACGCCAGCGGCGCAAGATCACTCGTAACCACCTCTGGTGGATCGAAAGCGGGCCGCCCCGCGTGCGCCGCCTCTTCCCACAGGCGATAGGCGACGCCCGGTCCCTGTCGCGCCGCGCGCCCTGCACGCTGGGCTGCCGAAGCCTGGCTCGCCGGCGTCGTCACCAGCCGCGTCACCCCGGCCGCCTTGTCGAACTCCGCCCGCCGCGAAAGGCCTGCATCGACCACCACCGAAACGCCATCCAGCGTCAGCGAAGTCTCGGCAATGCTGGTCGCCAGAACCACGCGCCGGCGCCCTTGCGGATCGCGCCGGATGGCCGCACGCTGCCCTGCCGGCTCAACCTGTCCATGCAGCGGCAGCACCAGCGCCTGCGGCAAGCGCTCGGCCAGAAGATCCGCCGTCCGCTCGATCTGCGCCACGCCCGGCAGAAAAGCGAGAATGTCGCCGCTCTCATCGCGCCACGCCGTCTGGATTGCCGAAGCCATCGCAGCCTCGATCTTCAGGTCCGGCCGCGCGCCCAGCCACTTGACCGTCAGCGGGTGCGCCTTGCCCTCGCTCTCTACAACCGGTGCGTCACCGAGCAGCGCGGCAAAGCGCGAACCGTCAATCGTGGCCGACATCACCACGATGCGCAGATCCTCCCGCAGCACGCCTTGCGCCTCGACCGCCAGCGCCAGCCCGAGGTCACTGTCGAGATGCCGCTCATGCGCCTCGTCGAACAGTACGGCGGAAATGCCCTGCAATTCCGGATCGTTCAGGATGGTCGAGACAAAGATCGCCTCGGTCATCACGATCACCCGCGTTCTGGCCGAGCGCCTGGCATCAAGGCGCGTGACATAGCCAATGGTCTGCCCCGCTTCCTCGCCCAGCAGCTCGGCCATTCGTTCGGCTGCGGCACGCGCCGCAACACGCCGCGGCGACAGCACGATGACCTGCCCGCCGCACCACTTCTCCCCCAGCAGCGCGGGCGCGACCGCTGTCGTCTTGCCCGCACCCGGCGGCGCGATCAGCACGGCGCTTGGGCCCACGCGCAAGGCGGCAAGCAGGTCAGGCAGGACGGCATGGATCGGCAGGTCGCTCACGCCACGCGCCTTAACGGCCTTTGCCTTCCCAAGGCAACGTTCCGGGAAACGCAGACCCTTACAGAACGTTCATGGTCCAGACTGCACAAGCATGCTAGGCGGGGAGAGATGAAGAGCACGCTGGAATTCGTCGTGGCGCTGACCACCGGCCTGCTGTTCAGCGGTGTGATGATCGGCGCCATCATGCTGGGCATCGGAGCGGTCTGCGGCGGCAGCTGCTACTGGCTCTGGCGCCGCTTCGGCAGGCGCAAGTAAGGTCAGCCCATCGGATAGGGAATCTCGCGGCTCACCTTGTTGATCGCCTTCATCACGTCGTCGCTCAGCACGAGATCGGCCGCGGCAAGAATCGGGTCGAGTTGACCTTCGGCACCGACGCCGACGATGGTCGAAGCCACGAAGTCGTGTTGCTTGGACCATGCCACCGCCATCGTTACGGGATCGAGCCCGGCCTCCGCCGCAATGGCCATGAACCGCTCGGTCGCGGCAATGCTGCGATCGTTGACGAAGCGCTTGCCCATCTGCGCCTGCCGCCCTTCCATTGCCAGGTAGCGCGAGAACCGCGCGCCCTCAGGCCGTGCTCCACCGTTGTACTTGCCCGAAAGCACGCCGCCCGCAATTGGCGAGTAAGGGATCAGGCTCACGCCTTCCTGTCGGCAGACCTGCGCCAGTTCGTCCTCGAAGCGACGGTTGTTCAGGCTGAAGTTGTTCTGAATCGTCTGGTAGCGCACAGTGCCGAGACGCTCGGCAGTCGCAAGGGACTTCATCAGGCCCCAGCTGGTCTCGTTCGAACAGCCGGTAATCCGCACCTTGCCCGCCTGCACCAGCTCGTGCAGCACTTCCATGGTCTCGTCATAAGGCGTGTCGTGATCAGGCCAGTGGGTCTGGTAAAGATCGATGTAGTCAGTGCCGAGCCTCTTCAGGCTGGCCTCGATTGCCGTCTCGATATTGCGCCGGTCCAGTGCGGTCATGCCGTTGCGACAGGGTGAACGGAACCAGACATGGCTCGGCCCCGAAACCTTCGTCGCCAGCACGATCGCATCGCGCGGCTTGGTCTTGAGCCATTTGCCGACGATCTCTTCCGTCCGCCCCACCCATTTGACGTCCGGCGGCACGGGATAGCCTTCAGCCGTATCGTAGAAATTGATCCCTGCGTCATAGCAGCGATCCAGCACCCGCAGCGCTTCGGCTTCATCCACCTGGCTGCCGAAGGTCATCGTCCCCATGCAGATATCGGAAACGACAATGGCCGACCGGCCGAGGCGACGATGCTGCATCAGGCTCTCCCGCTATACGTATGAAACTGGATCAGAATCTCCGCGCGACGGCGAACAGCGCGGCCTCGGTCATGGCGACCTTGGCAGCACTGGCCGGGAAGCCGGCAATGGCGTCGATTGCCCGCTGCGCATACATCCGCGCCCGTTCGCGCGTGGCGTTCACCGCATCGTGCCGGCGGATCAGCTCGATCGCGTGGGCAAGGTCTTCGTCCGAAGACCGGTCGCCCGCAATCGCCTCCTGCCAGAACTTGCGCTCTTCGGCGTCGCCCCGCGCATAGGCGAGGATCACCGGCAGGGTCATCTTGCCTTCGCGGAAGTCGTCGCCCTGGTCCTTGCCCATTTCGGCAACTTCGGAATCATAGTCGATTGCATCGTCAGCCAGCTGGAACGCGATGCCGAGGTTCCGACCATAGGAATCGAGCGCCAGCTCGTCCGCCTCGTCACGCTCGGCCACCACCGCCGCGATCCGGCATGCCGCAGAGAACAGCGCCGCCGTCTTTGCCGCGATGATGTCGAGGTACATTTCCTCGGTCGTCTCGATCTGACGCTGCGCGACCAGCTGGTCGACCTCGCCTTCCGAGATCACCGCCGAGGCGTTCGAGAGGATGCGCAGCACCTTGAGGCTGCCGTCCTCGACCATGAGTTCGAAGCTGCGACTGAACAGGAAGTCGCCCACCAGCACCGTCGCCGGGTTGCCGTAGACAATGTTGGCGGTCTTCTTGCCGCGCCGCATGTCCGAGCCATCGACCACGTCGTCATGCAGCAGCGTTGCGGTGTGGATGAATTCCACCGCCGCCGCCAGCTTGTAATGGCGCGATCCGCCGTAGCCCAGCAGCGAGGCGCTCGCCAGGGTCAGCATCGGGCGCATGCGCTTGCCGCCGCCCGCGATCAGGTGCCCGGCCAGCGTCGGGATCAGCGGAATGCGCGATTGCATCCGATCGAGGATCACGGCGTTGACACTGTTCATGCCCTCGGCAACGAGGGCCATCATCGGCGCCAGCGAAGGTTCGGCCTTGCGCGGCAGGGTATGGATGGTCGCAGTCATCGGATTGACCGCTTGGCGGCAAGGGCAGCGCTTGGCAAGACGCAACTTGCACTGTAGCGGCCCAGACACGAACGCGCAGACCAAAAGACGGGGTAAGGGAATGAGCGAAGATCCGGTTCTGGCAGGTTATCGCCAGTCCATCGACAACATCGATGCGGCGATGATCCACATCCTCGCCGAACGCTTCCGCATCACCCAGGCCGTCGGCGCCTACAAGGCCGCGAACAAGCTTCCCGCCTCCGACCCCGGCCGCGAGGAGCGCCAGATCGCACGCCTGCGCAAGCTTGCCGAAGACGCGAAGCTCGATCCGGAATTTTCCGAAAAGTTCCTGCGCTTCATCATCCAGGAAGTGATCCGCCACCACGAGAAAGCGGCCGGATCTGCCGATTGAAAGCCCTTGAGGGGATGGTCGGGGCTTAGCCCACCTGATCTTCCAGCGGCACGCCGGGCACCTGCTTGGCAGTGCGGATCGTCAGCGAGGTCTTCACGCTTGCCACGTTGGGCGCAGGCGTCAGCTTGCTGGTGAGGAATTCCTGGAAGCTCTGCAGATCACGGCTGACGATCTTGAGGATGAAGTCGATCTCGCCGTTGAGCATGTGGCATTCACGCACCTCGGGCAGGGTGCGCATATGGTCCTCGAACTGACGCAGCGATTCCTCGGCCTGGCTCTTCAGGCTGACAAGAGCGAACACGGTGATCGCAAAGCCGAGCTTCGAGGCGTCGAGATCAGCGTGATAGCCGCGGATCACTCCGGCATCTTCCAGAGCGCGCACCCGGCGCAGGCATGGGGGTGCGGTAAGTCCGACGCGCTGCGCCAATTCCACGTTGGTCACGCGGCCCTCGGCCTGCAGTTCGGCAAGCAGGCGCCGGTCGATACCATCAAGGGTTGCCATTCTTCGTGTTCGTCCGTTTCGCAAAGCCCCGGTCGGGGAATTCGGAAAGAAGCGTGAGTCGCAACTTTCCGCACAAAATCCGCCGTCCAAGATAATTTTATTGTTTCATAGTGCAACCGTCCCACATTGCAACGCAGTGGATAGTCACCTTCCCGCAACCGGTACGATTTGTTAGCCTTCTCCGGGCTAGTTCAGCGGATTAGCAACCTGTCCGGAGCTTCACGCTACGGTGCACGAAAGGCCACACGCGGAGCTCTGATGATCGTTGACGACCGCCTTGAGACCGTGCTGCGCACCCACGCGGCCGGCAAGACGGCAGCCAGAACGCAGCTGCGCCAGTTGGTTGACCTGCTCGGCCCCGTCCCGCTCGCCGCGTGGAATCGGCAGCACGCTGGCGCGCTCCAGCGCATGGATTCGCTTTGCGCCATGTTGACCGACGAGGAATGCGCCGCAGTTCTTCGCTCGGCCCCGCACCGCTCTGCCGTGCTGGTTTACCATTTTGCCCAAGGCGGTCCCCGTACCGCGGCGGCTGCAGTATCGGCCGCCCGGCTGACCGACGAGGACTGGCTCGCCGTTATCCCGCGCCTCCCGGTACAGGCGCGCGGCTTCGTGCGCCATCGCGCCGATCTGGGAGAGCCGGTCCGCCAGCTGCTATCACGCCTTGGCATCAACGATTTCCTGCTGCCCCAGCCCGAACCTGCGGTCGCAATCGAACAGGGCCGAGCTGACAGACAGGCGGCCCCCCTGCCCGAGCCCGAGCCCGAGCCCGAGCCTGTGCCCGAGCCCATCCCGGCCGACGACGGCATCGGCGCGATCGTCCGCCGCATCGAGGCCTTCCGGCGCAAGCGCGAGGAACGCGAGGCCACTGCGCCTCAGGCCGCTCGCGGCGATGGTCTTGCCCCGCTCCTGCCCTTCGGCGAGGAGAACGCCGCACCGCGCAAGCCGGTCGCGACGATTGATCTGCGCACGGATGCGCTTGGGCTTGTCGTTCACGCAGGCATCGACCCGCCGGGGGTCCTGCTCGGCAGCCAAATGTTCTGTGCCGATGCCGCCGCACCGATGCGGTGCGATGAAACCACCGCTCGCGCATTCCGACAGCGCCAGCCGATCGAGGCCGGTTTCTTGTCGATCGAGGGCGCCGATCTCGTGGCTGGCCACTGGCAGGCCGATGGCACGCCAATCTTCACGCGCGATGGTGGTCGCTTCGCCGGCTACCTTTTGCGCCTGCGCCGCCATGTCCAAATGCCAGCTGCGGAACTGGCTCCGGAAACGCCCTCCGTCTCGGCCGAGGCAGACCGTCTGCGGCAGCTGCTGCACGAGCTGCGCACGCCGATCAACGCGATCCAGGGCTTTGCCGAGATGATCCAGTCCCAGGTCTTCGGCACCACGCCGCACCAGTACCGCGCCATGGCTGCCAGCATTGCGGCAGATGCGGCACAGATGCTCGCCGGCTTCGAAGAGATCGAGCGGCTGGTGAAGCTGGAATCGCGCGCGCTTGCAATCGACACCGGCCTTGCCGATGCGGCTGCGCTGGTCGCCGGGCTTGTCGAACAGATCTCCCCCGTTCTTGCAGCCCGCAACGTCCGGCTTTCCGTCAGCATGTCACAAGGCCCGCTTGCAGTGGCATTCGCTGCCGATGAAATCGAACGCAGCGTGTGGCGGCTGCTCTCGGTCATCGCCACCAGCGTCGCGCCCGGCGAGCGCATCGCCATCGCGCTTGAACAGCGCGAACGCTGCGCCAGATTGTCAGTCACGCTCCCCGCCGCGCTCGACCGGCTTGACGATGCGGCCCTCTTTGCGCCCGAAGCGCCGACGGGCGGTGGCGTGCTGGCCGCTTCGGCAATGCTTGGCAACGGCTTTGCCTTGCGCCTTGCCCGCGCAGAGTTTGAATCCGGTGGCGGATCCCTGCTGCGGGAGCATTCGCAGTTCGTTGCCACTATTCCGCTGGCGGACGAACCTCCGAGCGATGCCGCGCCGATGCAGGCCCGCGCATGACAGCCTCGGCCTCTCCTCAGATCCTTCGCCTGCCGTCGCCGGAAGACTTCGTCACTTTCGCGCCCGAATTTGGCACCCGGTTCATCCTGACGGTCGACACCGAAGAGGAATTTGACTGGTCCAAGCCGCTGGATCGCACCAGCCACGGCCTCGACCACATCCCCCGCCTCGCCAAGTTCCAGCAGTTCTGCGAGGGCCTCGGTGTTGTTCCGGTCTACCTTGTCGATTACCCGGTGGCGAGCGACCCGCGCGCTGCCGAAGTCCTCGGCGCCGCCGTCCTCGCCGGGCGCGCCGAAATCGGCGTGCAGTTGCACCCTTGGGTCAACCCGCCCTACGATGAACTCGTCAATGTCCACAACAGCTTCGCCGGCAATCTCCCGGCCGATCTGGAACGTGCCAAGTTCCGCAAGCTGCGCGACACGATCGAGCAGGCCTTCGGGGTCGGCCCGCTGATCTACCGCGCAGGGCGGTACGGTGTCGGCCCGAATACCGCAGCCGCCTTGTCCGATTGCGCCATCGCGATCGACACCTCGGTCCGCTCGCGCTTCGATTACAGCTCCACCGGCGGCCCCAACTTCCGCGACCACCCCTTGCGCCCTTGGTGGATCGACCGCCGCAACGGACTGATGGAAATGCCGCTCACCACGGTTTTCGCCGGGCACCTGCGCCGCCACGGACCGGCAGTCTACCCCGCCCTGTGGCGCGTGCCACGCCTTCGCGGCGCGCTCGCCCGGCTCGGCCTGCTCGATCGGATCCCGTTGACTCCCGAAGGTGTCACGCTGCTCGAAGCGCTGACTGGCATCGACATGGCGTTGGAAAGCCGCCTGCCCCTGCTCGTTTTCTCCTTCCACAGCCCCTCGCTTCGGCCGGGCTACACGCCCTACGTCCGCAGCGAGGATGACCTCGACCAGTTCTATGACTGGTGGCGCGGCGTCTTCGCCCATCTCGCCCGCCACCGCGTCCGCCCGACCTGCGTCAGCGAGATCATCGCCGCCGCGCAAGTCTGACGAGTGATCTTGCCAAGCCGCGACTGCGCCGCTAGCGGGATCAGCGATGGGCCTGTAGCTCAGTTGGTTAGAGCTGGCCGCTCATAACGGCTAGGTCGCGGGTTCAAGTCCTGCCGGGCCCACCATCATTCCCACCGATAGAGTCGGACAAATGACCCTGCTCCCCCGCGCAGGCGGGGGCCTCGGTGTTGTGACGGAAGGCATTTTACGATGCCCTCCAGCGCTCCAATCACGGCTCGTTCGTCTCGGCGCTGCCAATCTTTGATCCGTCCGCAAATACGATCATCTCCGGCACGAAGGATACCTTCATCTTCGCGAAGGGTATGCTGGCGAGCTTCTTGTCCTCGTCCTTGAACTGGTTGAGATCGCGACCGTAGTTCTTGATGATGCGGGTCTCGCCTGGCTTGACGTCCTCATCCAGCGAGAATGTCGTCTGATCGATCTCCTGATCGAACTGATCCTTGAAGGCCACCGTGCCACGCACCCCGCTGATCTGCTTGGCTGACTTGTTCTCGATCGTCACCTCGACGTTCAGCCGATCACTGTAACGTCCGGCCATGATGTCCTGCGAGACAACGTCCACGTTTGTCACCGCGATAGTTGCCACCCGCCTGATCTGCTCGGCGTCGGCTGCTTTCTGGGCGGCAACCTTAGCTTTCAGTTGCTCTGCCTGTTCTTCCTCGGCCTTCTGTTTGGCCAGCCAGTCTTTCTGGTCCTTGATCGCATCGCCGATGGTCGTGCCAGGAGGAATGCCGCCCTTCTGACCAGCAAAGGCCGCGCCTACGCTCATGCGCATCATATATCCGACGACCAGCTTGCGATCATCGTCGCTCAGACTCTTGACGTCCTCGGCAATCTCGTCCCACTTTTGCGGATCGGTCGGAATTACGGTGCTCTTGGCCCCGCTACAGGCGGACACGACCAGTGCGGCGGCAAGCAAGATCGGCAGACGTTTCACTTGGGTTCCCCTGTTTTTTCCGGAGTGGTCACAACAAACTCCCCTCCCGCGCAGTATCCTCGCGCTTGGCGCTCTTCATCACGCTGGCATCGACCCACAGAATGTCGGGCCGCATTCCCTTGAAAAGTTCGGCCAGCGTCAGGATCTGTATCCTCGAACGCCTCGATCTGTGCGTCGGAATTGCGCCCTTCCGGAGACTTGAACAGAATGTTGTAGTTGGCGTTCGAATTGAACGGCGGATCAAGATAGATCAGATCGACGCTCTCATCCTTCACGTGTTCGCGCAGCACATGAAGATTGTCGCCATAATAAAGCGTGTTGGTCATGGTGAATGCTTGTGCCCCGTCGGATTCCGCTGGGCAAGGGGGCCACATCACATTCCCACCCAAATAACGCCCCCATTCTCCCCCCTCCAAAACCTGTCTC
>NZ_LSIA01000058.1:0-406 GCF_001556015.1 Novosphingobium sp. CCH12-A3
GCCGCTCGGTCACGTGGACCGAGTAGGCGATGGGCAGCTTGTCGGGATAGAGCCAGAGCAGCTGCACCGGCAGCGCCGCGAGGTTGGGTTTGCCGTCGACCGCGGCGAGCGTCATCACGCCCCGGTCGCGGTCATACCGGCAGGTGATCCCGAGCGGCTGCGGGTACCCGGCAAGGCCGAGAATCGTCTCCCGCGGCTTCGCGCCGAAGATCGCGTCGAGTTCGGCTGCGGGCTCGGCTTCTGCGTTCTCAGCCATTTCGGCGAGGAACAGTTCGACCGCAGCGAAGCGCGCGGCTTCGTCGCGGGTGCAGGCAAGTTCAAGCGTGAGCGTGATCGACGACATGGTTGGGACTTTCGTGTTGCCGCGCGCCGACGCGTCCCGTTGCCAAGGCAAGGGATAGAACGG
>NZ_LSIA01000059.1:0-6805 GCF_001556015.1 Novosphingobium sp. CCH12-A3
CAGTGGCTGGCGACGTTGATCCCCATCAGGGCAGCGAGATGATCGTGCAGGTCGATGGGCTCGGGGCCGGACTGGCCCGCCTTCTTGTCGATGCCCATGCTGGCCTCAAGCGTCTTTGCCATGCACCAGGCCAGCCAGCTTGCCTTGGCATCGTCGTCGAGCGCGCTGAACGCCGAGAACCGGTCGACCGTGCGGCGATGCTCGGTCCACGACAGGTCGAGCGTCTCACGCATGTCGGCCATCAGCGTATGCGCCGGGCTTTCGGGGTAATTGGCGAGGTAGAGCGAGGGCGACGGCGCGCGCAGCGTCGTTCCGAGCGCCTGCGCGCTGTAGAGCGCGCGGGAGTCGGCGATAGCGAAGATCAGGTAGTCGAGCGCGATCGCCGGATTGGACGCAAGGTTGATCGCGAGAATGTCGCGGCGCTGGACGGCAAGTTCCTCGACCAGCTTCTGCGAGAGCGGCTTGGGTGCGGACGAGGCGGAGCCGCCCTCCCCTGCTGCCCCGCTGGCGCCCTCGCCCGCGTCGCACCCGCGTGCCTTGCGGCGTTCGAGCGGCTTGTCGCTGTAGAGGCCGCTCGCGACCCTGGGCTGGCCGTCGGCGCCGATGATTACGAAGCAACCGACGTTCGCCTTCATCTCCTCGGGGATCACCGGGGGCTTGTCGTGGAGCGCATCGTAGGCGCTGCTCGCGGCATCCCAGCGGCTCTGGAACTCGGCGGCGGCAGCCTCGTCGTCTTCGTCGAGGGTCTCGCTTTCAGCTTCCAGCGCCGAGATCGTCTCGAGGAGCTTGTCGGCCTCGACCTGTTCCTCGTCGGTGAGCGGCGCCGGTTCGAGATGGACCTGGTGGAGGTCTTCGGTCGCGTTGTAGGTGACACGCGTCTCGAGGATCGGGCGCACCCAGGCATAGCCGGAGGTTTCGGCGACCTCGGCCGCGAAAGCCTGGAGCTTCTCCCCGGCAATGCGTTGCGCAATCTCGGCATCGATCCAGGTCTCGCCGCCATCCTCGGTAAAGAGGTCGCGTTCGATCTTGCCGCCGGCGGCGAGGTATTCCGCTTCGCTGGCGAGCTTCGCCATCGGCGAAGACGAGCGGATCGCGCTGTGCGTCACCATGCGGCGGATGGAATCAGGGTTGTTGCCCTGCCAGCTGTTCGACAGTTCGTTCCACACCATCATCTGGCGATCATGGTTGGGCGTCGTTGCATAGGCTTTGGCGACATCGAGCGTGATCTTGCCTTCTTCGAGCGCGGCGAAGATCGGATCGGCGAGGTCCGCGAGCCGCAGGCGGCCTTCGATGAACCGGCGGGTACGACCGAACCGCTTGGCGATCGCGTCGAGGTCGCTGCCCTCGTTGACGAAGTGCTTGTAGGCGCGGATTTCATCGGTCGGCTTCATGTCGAGCCGGATGACGTTCTCGATCAGCGAGAGTTCGGACTGCTCGGCCGCATCGATGTCGAGGACCCGGCAGGCAACGGGATGGTCCTTGGGGAGCTTGCCCGCGCCGAGCAGAAAGTTGAGCGCGCGCAGGCGGCGGCCGCCCGCGGTGACGTCGTACATGCCCCGCTTCTTGGCGGGCACGACGATAAGGTTCTGGAGGAGGCCCTTGGCCTCGATATTGGCAGCCAGTTCCTCGATGAAGAGGTTGCTGTCGTTCTTGCGGACGTTGGCTTCGGACAAGCGCAGCTTGCCGAGCGGGATCAACTCGATGTCGTTCATGGGGGTGCTCCTGAAAGCCGGACTTGGCCGAGCCCTTCGGCTCACCCCTTCCAGCCCCCCTCCCCTCATGGTTTCAGGAATGCCCGAACTCCTAAGCGCGACGGCGCGTCTTCATGGGGTCGGCTTGGTGCCGTGAGGCATAAATGCTGAATTTATGCCTCACGGAGAGGCAGCATGGGCACCACCTGCAACCCATCTAACATCGTAATGGACATTTAATATTAGTGATGTTAAATAAGCCGAGTGGTGTTAGAAAGGGTTCCTGAGGCGCGGTTGGAAGCGCTCGCGGAAGCTGCCGAAGCGTACGTCGAGGACGCGTTCGGACAGCGGCTTGCCCTCGTGCCCGCAGCACCCACCAATCTGCCGCACTTCATCCTCGATCGCTACGCGATTTGGCAAGGCTCGCTAGACGGCCGTGCGTTGCTGCTCATGGCCGTCAGAGAAATCCTGCCGCCCGGATCTGGCGCAACGGCGCAGTACCTGAAGCACCGAGAGATGGTTCGCCACCAACTCGGGGCCGACCTGGTGCTCCTGCTGCTGGGCCGCGTGCCGGGCGCGATCCGCCGCCAGATGATGGAGCGCAAAATCGGCTTCATCGCACCTGGCGCGCAGCTCTATGTCCCCGAAGTGTTCCTCGACCTGCGCGAGCGCGCGCCTGCTTTCGCGCCCGATCACGCCGAGCAGATCAGCCCAACGACGCAATTTCTCCTGCTGGCGGTCATGCAGGGCCGCACCTTGGATGGCCTGAACCTCACCGAACTTGCGGACGAGCTGCATGTCTCGATCATGAGCATCAGCCGCACTCTGGATGAGCTCGAGGCGCTCCAATTGGCGAAGGCACACCATGTCGGTCGGCAGCGCCGTCTGCACATGGCTAGGCGCGGCCGGGAGCTTTGGGACACTGTGCAGGCACAGCTCCGGTCGCCGGTGCGCAAGGTTCGGGAGGTCTGCGCCCCGGATGGTGAAGTGATCGGCCCCCTTGCTGGGACAACCGCGCTTGCTCGCTACACCATGCTGGCTCCGCCGCGCCTCGAGACAAGGGCCATTCTGGCTGCCAGTTGGAAGAATCTGCAGGCGGCACAGTCCTTGCGGCCTGCCACCGCCTTCGATGACGTGCGCGTCGAGGTCCAGACATGGACCTACGACCCCCGAATTCTCGCCAGCAATGGCGTTGTCGATCGCCTCTCGCTGTACCTCAGCGTCCGAGGCAGCCCGGACGAACGCGTTGCGCAAGCGGCAGAAGAACTGTTGGAGACATTTGCATGGTGATCGGGGTCGACCGTTTTCGGGCGCATTTTGCGGGCCACGAGCACCAATATGTGCTGATCGGCGGGGCCGCCTGCGAATTGATCATGGACGAAGTTGGGCTCGACTTTCGCGCCACCAAGGATCTCGATATCGTCCTGGTGGTCGAAGCACTGGACAGCGCTTTTGCGGCACGCTTCTGGGCTTTTGTCGAGGAGGGCGACTACGAAATCAGGCAGAGCAGCGAAGGCGCAAAGGTCCTTTATCGCTTCCAGAAGCCGAAGGCTGAAGGATATCCCGCCATGCTCGAGCTCTTCTCGCGCGCGCCCGAAGGCCTGAAACTGGGCGACGACGCCCACCTGACGCCGCTCCCCATCGATGAGGCCGCGGCCAGCCTATCCGCCATCCTCCTCGACGAGAGCTACTATGAGTTTCTCAAGTCGATGGTGCGCGAAGCCGGCGGCATCCCGGTCCTTGATGAGGCAGCGATCATCCCGTTCAAGGCCCGTGCCTGGCTCGATCTTACCCGCCAACGCGCGGAAGGGGGCCAAGTCGACGAAAGGAACATCCGCAAGCACCGCAACGATGTCGCGCGGCTGTTGCAACTGTTGAGCCAGGAGGCCCGATGCGCTCTGCCCGGCCCCGTCGCGGACGATATGCGGGCCTTTGTCGACAACGCGGCGATCGAGGACGACTTCGATCCTAGGCAATTCAAGGTGAACATGACGCGCGAAGACGTCGCCGCGCGCCTTCGCGCCGCATACCAGCTTTGAGCAACCGTCAGGCGGGCTTGGTCTGCTTGATGACGTGGAACGCGCCGCCCATCAGGCGGGTGACTTCGTCCGCGCTCAGGACATATTGCGGTTCATAACTGAGTCCGAGCTGCGACGTCCGCTTCCAGCTATCAACGTACAGCCCCTTGTTGGGACCGAAGGCCAGATCGATATGCTTGGCGAGCTTTGCTGGTCCTTGCCTCGAGTAGGCGGTCCGAAAAATCGAGATATCGACCACATAGGGGCCGGCCATCACCCATACGTGGCCGTCCCAGTCGGGGTCCGAGGCGCTGAAGACTTGCGGGCCATCAAAGGGCTGCCGGTCTCCGAAGACGGGCTCGCCGTCCACCGCCAGGGTTCCGGCAACGACATGGATCGGCGCAGCCATCTGCCGCTCGAGCCCGACTGCCAATGCCGCGCTCATCAGCGCGCAGGCGCCGGGGATGGACGGAAAAACCTTGAGCAGATCAATGGCGCAGTGTGACAATGCCTCGCGATCGGCATCGTTCATCTCATAAGACTTGAAGGCCTTGGCGGCGGGCCAGCCATGCTGGGCCGCAACAAGTTTTCCCAACTGCGCGATATCTTTGATTGCCGACATTCCGGGGCCTTTAGGTCAGTCAGAAGGCTCTCGCCAGTGCTGCAAACCACATTCGGCTCACCGGAGCGTGCTCGCGTGAGTTGACGAATCACGGCGCACCTGTTCTTTTTATGTTCCCTCTGGTATCTGGAACAATTCTCGTGCTGCGCCTTGTCGATTGCCCGCCCAAACTCGAACTACCGCTGTTCGGAACGCAGGTTCCGGCGGGCTTTCCCAGTCCTGCGGACGATCATATCGAGGGCAAGCTCGACCTCAACGAGCATTTGATCCGCCGGCCCGCGGCCACGTTTTTCGTCCGCGCCGCCGGGGAATCGATGCGCGATGCCGGGATATTCGATGGCGATCTGCTGGTCATCGATCGCGGGATCAGCCCGCAGCCTGACGACATCGTCATTGCCATTCTCCACGGCGACCTGACCGTCAAACGCCTGAAGAAGGTCGCGGGGCAATGGCATCTCGCAGCCGAGAACTTGGACTTTCCCACGCTGCCGATTGGCGAGAACGACTGCGAGATCTGGGGCGTCGTCACCACGAGTATCCGGCGCCATTGTGGCCGCTGATGGCCACCTTCGCGCTGGTCGACTGCAACAACTTTTATGCATCCTGCGAGCGGCTGTTTCAGCCTCGCCTGCGGAAGCGACCGGTTGTGGTCCTCTCGAACAACGATGGCTGCGTCATTGCGCGTTCGAACGAGGCCAAGGCGCTTGGCATCGGCATGGGCGCCCCGATGTTCAAGATCCGTCAGTTGGTCGAGCAGCATGACATTGCCGTCTGCTCTTCGAACTACGCGCTCTACGGCGATATTTCCGAGCGCGTGATGACCGTGCTGGGCTCGAACGCCCCCGCCCATGAAATCTACAGTATCGACGAGTGCTTCCTCGATCTCGACCAGTTGGCCGTACCCAGCCTCACCGATTGGTGCCGGGGACTGCGCGAGCAAACCACCCGGTGGACTGGCATCCCGGTTTCAGTCGGCGTTGGCCCAACCAAGACGCTGGCCAAGCTCGCCAACCGCCTGGCCAAGAAATCGTCCAAGGCAGGCGGGGTGCTTGATCTTGTCCATCATCCTGCGTGGATCGAGCCAGCCTTGCGCAAGACCTCGGTCGGCGATGTCTGGGGCGTTGGCAGGCGCTGGACGGTGATGCTCGAGGAGCGCGGTATTCACACAGCTCACGATTTCGCCAACGCGCCCGATGGCTGGGTCCGGCAACGCATGGGCGTGGTCGGCCTGCGCACCGTCCATGAACTGCGCGGCCTCGTTTGCCATGCCCTCGAAGACCAGCCCCCGCCCCGGCAGACAACGTGCTGCTCGCGAACATTCGGCGCGGCGATCCGTGACAAGGGTCAGGTCCATGATGCCGTGATGAGCTTTGCCGAAAGGGTCGCCGAAAAGGTGCGTCATGCCGGGCAAGTAGCCGGCGCAGTCCAGTTGTTCATCCGGACCGATCCCTTTGCGCAAAATGCGCCGCAGAAGTCGCTGTCGGGCTCGGCGACATTTCATCGGCCGACGTCGGATACCCGCGAGATATCCGGCGCCGTGCTGCGAATCTTCGAGCGCATCTGGCGTGAGGGCTATGGCTGGCGAAAGGCTGGCGTGCTGCTGCTCGATCTCGGCATGCCGGGCGCCGCGCCCGCCTCGTTGTTCGACAGGATCGAGGCACCTGACGACGGACTTATGAGCGCGATCGACAAGATCAACGCCCGCTATGGGCGCGGCGCGGCAAGGTTGGGATTGGCCCAGAAGGACGGCGAATGGCGCATGCGGCGCGATAATCTGTCGCCGAGTTTCACCACGCGCTGGACGGATATCCCCTCGGCCAGCATCGCCTAACGTCCGTCAATTCAGGTCAGGCCCGCCCGGCAATGCCGGAGATGATCGCCTCGGCCCGGTCGAGGGGCACAAACACTCGTGTCTTGTAGGCGATGATCTCGGTGAAGCAGCCCTTGGCCTTGAGCTCGGGAATGCGCGCGGCTTCGGCATCGACGATCTCGATCCTTCGGGAACCGTTCACCCGGGCTGTGCGGATCGTGAAATTGAGGGGATGCGGCGCCTTCCATGTCCCCCCGCCGAGAATGGCAGCAGCAATCTTGGTCGGATCGGTCTGCGCCTTGCGGGCAACCCCAAGCTTCTCGAGGGTCGCATCGACGTATAGGTCGTGGACGTGGCGCCCCAGCCAAGAGGCACCCGACTTGTCGACGATGCGGTTGACCGTGAGGTCCTCCTTGGGAAGCGCGCCCCAGATCGGCAGCAGCAGCCCCGTCGCCAGATAGATGGTTTCGGTGACAAGCTGGCTCTCGTCGGCGGAGTATTCTTCCTCCCATAGCGCACTGAACGTGGACTTGGTAACAGGCTCCCAAGCGGACTCGTCGAGTCGGTCGGCACGCAGGTACTCGCTGCGCAGCGGCCGCACGAGTTCGTAGCGGCGGATCATGTGGCCCTCCTCGTCCATGTGCGAGGGCGCCGCGATGCCGAG
>NZ_LSIA01000006.1:0-3340 GCF_001556015.1 Novosphingobium sp. CCH12-A3
TGTCGCGGGACAAAGAAGCAGTCAATCAACGTAACCTCCTGATAAAATGCCATAGAATTCTGAAATCAGTGCATCATATCTTGGCACTTGGAAATTCCGGCTTCTCAAGTACGTCAAAATAGACGACGCTGAAGCGGTCCATAGATCGGTCGGAGTATTCCGGTGATCGAACGAAAACCGCCTCGAATCGCCACGCCCTCTGCGGCGGCGCTGAAAACTGGTGCAGAACTGTACGCGGTGTTCCGGCGTCATGTTTCGCTGGAGGGCCCACTGTCAGCAGCGTCGGTGGCCGCAATCTGCGAAGAAACGGGGCTCGGCGCGCGCCGAGTTCGCGAACTCGCCCGTCGGTTCCGGGAGCATCCTATAGCGGAGAGCCTCGCACCGCAGCCAAAGGGGCCTAAGCCCGGAACAAGGCATGCGCCGCCCGAAATCCTCACGGCGATCGACCAGGAGATCGAGGAGATTTTCCTGCATCGTCCGCGACCCAGCGTGCGGGAGGCTGCCAACCAGATTCGCAGCCTGCTCATTGCGGACAACGGCGATTACCGGTTCAAGAGTGGGGATGTCCCGAGCGTTCGGACCATCGAGCGGCTGATCGGGGAGATCAGCTCGCCGCAGCTTGCGCGCTCGACCATGGGGTCGAAGCGTCGGACGGCATATGAGCCGCATCCGGGCCAATACCAAAGCCGCGGGTTCCTGGACCTCGTGCAAATGGACCACTCGCCGGCCAACGTCATGCTCGTCGATAGCGTGCGCCGCGAGGCCTTGGGGCGACCGTGGGTTACGCTGCTGATCGAGGTCTGGAGCCGCTGCATTCTGGGGTTCTATGTGAGTTTTGGGGATCCATCGATCTTCCGTTGTGGCCGGGCGGTGGCCAATGCGCTGCTCCCCAAGCCGCCGTTGCTGGCGCATCTCGGCATGAATGATGACTACCCGATGCATGGGTTCTTCAAGCGGTTGCATGCCGACCATGCGGGATCTCACCGGGCAGAAGTCTTTCGAAGCGCCTGTCACGCCTACGGGATCGATCCGGACATTCGGCCGCGTGGTCCGGCCCATTTCGGTGGGCACATCGAGCGCCTGATCGGTACCATGTGCGAAAAGATGCTGCTGTTGCCGGGTGCCACCGGCGGTGACGTCACGAAGCGCGATGGCCACGACGTCGAAGCGGCCGCCACCATGACGCTGGAGGAGTTCGAACGCTGGTTCATCCGGGAAATCTGCCGCTATCACCATACGCCGCATGAGGGGCTCGGAGGGATCGCACCAACACAGATGTGGCAGGAAGGAGCGGTCGAACACGGTACCCTCGTGCCCGTGGGGGTCGACGTTGCGCAATTGATCCGCCGGTTTCTGCCATGGGTCGAACGCACCATAACCGCGAGCGGGGTGAGGATCGACCATCGGCGGTACTGGCACGAGAGCTTTGCGTCGCGGATTGGACTCAAGGTCATGATCCACATTGATGAACGCACCATCCAGGAGGTCTATCCGCAGATCGATGAAGCCCTTGTCGTGGCGTGTGTCGTCGGGTCCTACCCGCAGGTCACCAAGCTGGAGTGGGATGCCGCTGCTGCAGAGCGCCGCCGCCGCGGGGCCGCCTATCATCACGGCGGCGGCGAAGCCGAGATTGCCCGGCTCGTCTATGCCAATCGCCAGGAAGTGCGGGCCTCGAAGATCCGGACCCGGCAGCAGCGCCAGGGGCGCAAGCGGCTCGAGCGCGAAGGTGTTTCGCACGCACCGGCGCTGCCAGCGGGCACTTCTGCAGCCGGTACAAGATGGCTTCCGCTGGAGGAACTGGGAGAGGTGGAATGGCTCAAGCCGATAAGCGAGGCGTAGCCTCGGCGGGTTCGCTGCGGCAGGCCTTCTGGATCGATTTCGACGAAGCACGTGCGCATGTGAATACGCTGGTGGGGCTGGCCGGCGAGGATCCGGATGACCGACCAACCTGCGTTGTCCTGGTCGGACAGTCGGGGATGGGCAAGACATCGATCCTGAAGGAAGTGGGTCGGCGGATCGAGTTGGCCTATCCGGAACCAGCGGACTGGGGCGATGCGCGCTACATTCCGATGCTGCGTGCGGTCGTACCCTCGCACCCGACATCGCTGCGGATCAACCTTGCGTTGTTGTGGAAGCAGGGCTGGCCGCTCACCCGCCGCACGCACCAGATTGCTGACCTCAAGGTAGCCGAACTGCTGGGTGAGCAAGCGACCAGGCTGGTTGCAGTCGACAATGTCCATGCGGTGCTTACGGCCAGCGGACGGGCGCGGCGCGATGCGCTGGATTCGTTCCGCTTTCTCATGAGCGAGGGAAACGTCCACATGGTGGTAGCTGGTCTCGATATCGCCGCCGATATCTTCAGCGACGATGCCGAATTGGCCTATCGCTCGATTATCCTGCGCCTGACGCACTGGCCCCCGGGTGCGCCTTCGCAGCAGCTGATCCGGGTCCTGGCGCGCGGCATAGGCCTGAGCGAGCCGGACCGCTTCGCCGAGCCGGAAATGGCCGAATTCATCTGGCGCACCAGCCACGGCGTGACGGGCAATTTCAAGCGCCTGCTGCACTGGAGCCAGCGGGTCGCGAGGGACACCCACGGGCGCGAGCATGTCGAATTATCGGACGTCTACGAGGCTGCTCGGTTGTTTCCCTGCTATATCGATCGGTGAGGCGGGAGGAGTCGAAGAGGGACCCGTCGCCGCTCGCCTACCGGGTTCTGCCGCAGCCCGAGGAATTCTTCGATTCGTGGCTCGATCGGCTTGTTTCACGTCACGATACGACGCGCACCGGCCTGTTCGAATTTCTTGGCTTCGAGCCGGGTCTTGCCCGCCTCGATCTTGGCGGCGGACAGGCAGCCAGCACGCGCGCGGACGCGGGTGCGGCAATCGAACGGCTTGCCTGGGCGGTACAGTGTGAGGTGTCCGTCGTGCAGGCCACCCTCGTTCCGGCCAGCAGTGAGTGCCTGCTGCCGCCGCGCGGGCGCCATTATGGCTGCCCGCAATGCTGGCTCGAATTTCACCTGGCAGGCAAGCCGCTGGTGATCCTGCGCGAATGGACGCTTCGGCAAAGCTGGCTCTGCCGCAAACACGAGGCCTTGCTGGTCGATTTGCGCGATGTGCCGCGCCGCGCGGACGGGGTGATCGACCTTGCTTCACTGCGCCGCCTTGCTGCGGTGGCAGTGCGTGCACTTGAGCTGCTCGGCTTCGCCGAACCCCGTCTGCTCGCCAACCGTCATGCCGCCCTGAAGCTGCTGGGGCAGAACGCTGCCGAGCGTCCGCCGCCCGGGCTCGATGCCTACATGCGCGAGTTCAGCGCGAACCGTCTCCATGTCGTGCCTGCGCGC
>NZ_LSIA01000060.1:0-16440 GCF_001556015.1 Novosphingobium sp. CCH12-A3
GACCGTGGTGATGGTCTTCTTGCCCCGCCGCACACCTGCCAGGCCCATGGTGGCCATCAGCCGTTCCACCGTGCACTTGGCGATCACTACGCCTTCGCGCCGCAACTGGTGCCAGACCTTGCGCGTGCCGTAGAGACCAAAGCTGGCGTCATGGACACGCTTGATCTGTGCTCGCATCTCGTCGTCGCGCTGGGCACGAGCAGGTCGCCTGCCGGGATCGGCAAGACGGGCAACATGCTCGTGGTAGGAGGACGGGGCGATCGCCAGTTCACGGCAGATCGGCTCGATACCCAAGTCCTCGCGATGGGCGTCGATGAACGCCATTATCATCCGCCGTGGCGGTCGAGCTCCGCCATCGCAAAATACGCGGACGCCTTGCGCAGAATCTCGTTGGCCCGCCGCAGCTCCTTGACTTCCCGCTCCAGCAACTTGAGGCGCTCACGGTCATTGGCGACCTGCGCCGCTGGCCCCGCTCGTCGGCTCGCCTCCTCGCGGCACCAGCGGCGCAGCGTTTCGGTCGTGCAGCCAACCTTCCCGGCGATCGAGGTCATCGCCGCCCACTCAGCCAGTCGAGCATGGAAACGCCGCTGCCATTTGGTTTTGCACCGGACAGGCTTGCTGCCCAACTTGGCGCTATCTCAGCGCCGACCGCACCTTCGATTTCCGACTTGAGGCCGTCCAGGACATAATCCTGAGCGATGGCGGCCATACGCTCCAGCAGCCGCTCCCCCGGCAAGATATACGAGCGATCATACAGCCACCGACGCGCCTGGCGCACAAGATCTGGTCGGGAGATCTCTGTCTCAGCCTGGCGGCGCAGGAAGGCGGTCAGCATTCGCAACACGCCGTCTTCCGCTGTCCGCCATCCAATGGCTTCGGCAGCCAGGCGTTGATGTTCGAAAAGGGACATGCGGCGTCGATAGATTGCGCGCAACGTTGCAATCTGGGGGGCTGGAACGCCAGCGTGATCGGCAACGAACTCAAGGATGACTGGTGGGATTCTGTCGAATGCCGCCAGCGGTCGTCCGGTCATGCGGAGAAAGCCGATGTGCAGCAGCAAGCCGAGCCGGGTCAGTGGTCGGCGGCGTGTCTCAACAAATGGCAGGGTTTGCTCAATTGGTTTGAAGAAGAAGGCAACTTCGGCCTGGGTCAAAGAAGCGGGCAATGAATCGACGCCCAGGTATTGTTCCCTCCAGCTCTCCATCGGCCAGTCTCCTCTGCGGATCGACGAGGCTATGGAAGATTCAACGCAGAGTCTTTGAAAACCTGATGGATGTACAAGTCATTGAAATAACAGTAGTTGAGAATAGACAGCTTGATCATCATACTGATATTAAATGATATTCCTTACCGCTACTTTTGGCGAAACCGGTACGGAAACCCCTCCTATGAAAACCTCTTACGCTTCATCTCGTCCGTCCTTCCGCAGGCCGGACTCTAATCGCAACTAGAGGTAATTACCCGTGGCAGGTCAGATCCTCTGAGTGGGGGACGATGCCTCGAGATTCTTCGAATTTGGTACTTCAAAATATAATCCACTGACACAAGTTCGTGCATTTTTGCAGTAATACTTTTTTAAGTGGAGAAGCTTGCTGACATCTCAAACCCAACGTGAACTAAAGGTCCTTTAAACTATTTCGGTTGATCACGGTTGGTATGCGCGATATATTGGACGCACGCTCGGCACTAATCGGCCTAGCGCGTTGGTTAAACAGCCGCAGGCGTTGGCATGGAACCAGGGTCTGGGCGTTGCAGGGCGGTTCATCCTTGACGGGTTGGGTTACGTCAGGGGTGCCGATTGTCAGGCATGCCTTTGTCGCTCGTTCGCGAATTTGCACCCTACCTGATCGATGCGAAGACTTCAGCTTCCTTGTCGGACTGCCTCGCGCACATCACGCGAGAACTCGGGTTCGATCATTTCGCAGTAGCCTATGAGCCGCGGGTTCGTTTTGAGGAGCGAAAGTCGGTCTTGATGCACAACTATCCGGCAGAATGGGCCGAGGTGTATGTTTGCTTTGACCTCGCGGGACAGGACCCGGTGCGCCGTGCCTGCGATAGGGCACTGCTGGGCTTCGAATGGCGCAACGTTGCGAGGCTGATCCCCATGACGAGTGGCGATCATCGCATGCTGTCTGTTGGTCGCCACGTCGGCGTCGCAGACGGATACACGGTGCCTCGCCACATACCCGGCGAAGGCAGCGGCTCATGCTCCTTCGTGGTCGGCCCAAGAACTGAACTCCCCCGTGAGCGGTTGGAAGTGGCTGAGCTGCTTGGAGGCATCGCGATAGCGGCCGCACGTGGACTGGCAGGGCTGGGCCACTACGATTGCAGGCCAGCACTTTCGGACAGGCAGCGCGAATGCGTCTTGTGGTCCGCCAGAGGGAAGACGGCAGCAGAGGCTGCAATCATCATGGGCGTCACCGAGTTTACCGTGCGCAAGCACCTCAAGGATGCCCGAGAACGTTACAACGTCCACTGTGGCCAGACGCTCATCCTCTGCGCCCTCTATGACGGTCTGATCAGCTTTCCGGACCTCCTGCGTTGGTGGAACAACCTCCTCGATTAAGAGGATCGCCGGGAAGAGCTTTCTTAAGTTCCGCCATTCCCAGATCTGGGAATACCGCGAACGTCCGCTCGCTGTTTGGATGCGCCATCCCAACCTGGAGATGGCCCCATGCTCAACCTCACTGACGCCGCAGCGAATGAAGCCCACGCCTTTCGCACCATGTTTGCCGCCCGCAAGCGGGTATTTATCGACCTCCTGCGCTGGGATCTGCCAGTCCTTGCCGGCAAGTACGAGGTTGATCAATTCGACAACCAGCATGCCGATTACCTGATCCTGCTCGATGAAAACGGAGAGCATCGGGCATCGACCAGGCTGCTGCGCACCGATACCTCCCACATCCTGCGAGACATGTTTCCGGTGCTGTGCCCCGGGCCAGTTCCGTCCGGACCTGCGACCCGGGAAATAACCCGCTTCTGCCTTGATCCGCGGCTGACGGCTGCACAGCGCAAGGTAGCGCGCAACGAGCTCGTGACCGCGCTGGTCCAGTACGCGCTGAGAAACTGTGTCACGGATTATACCGGTGTCGCCGGCCTTGCCTGGTATCGGCAAATCCGGACATTCGGGTGGCAATGCCGGGCGCTTGGCGATGCTGTAACACATGATGGGCAAATGCTCGTCGGTCTGCACATCAGTATCGACGGGAATACCCTTGAAGGGCTCAAGCAGGCAGGTTGTTTTGCCGAGCCGATTATCGAAATGCCCGCCGCGAGGGGAGGAGCGGCATGACGCCCATCACAATCGAGCCATGGCTCGATGAGCTGATGGCGCAAGGCTACTGCGTCATCCCGCAGCTTCTTTCGCCGAGAATCTTGTCCGATCTGGCTAGAGACTTGGAGGTCCCGTTCAGAACGACCCCATTCGGCCAAGGTCATTTCTATGGCTATCGGACCAAGCGCTTCGGCAGCCTGCTGCGCCGATCGACGCGGGCTTCGGAAATCGTCATGGAGCCCACTGTGCTCGCCCTGGCGCAGGCAGTGCTGGGTTGCGCCTGTGACAGAATCCAGCTCAACGTGGCACAGGCCATTGCAATCCACCCGGGCGAACTCGAGCAATTCCCTCACTGCGATCAGGACATGTGGGCGGGGGTGAAGGGGGCGCACGAATACCTCCTGAACGTGATCTGGCCTCTGGATCCCTTCACGTCTGAAAACGGTGCCACTCGGATCTACCCCGGCACGCATCGTGATCCGCCAAAGGATTTCTCGGAGCTTCCAGAGCCCGTCATCACGGAGTGCGAACCTGGCTCTGCCATATGCTTTCTGGGCTCGACGCTTCATGGCGCAGGTCCAAACCGCTCCTCGGGCGTCCGCCGCGCGATCGTTGTCGGGTACAGTCTGGGCTGGCTCAAACCATACGAGAACATGTGGCTGGCCTATCCGCCGAAGGTCGCAAGGACATTCTCGCCCGAACTCGCGGCGCTTGTCGGCTATGCTCAGCATCGTCCCAATCTCGGGAATTACGAAGGGCAATGCCCGTCCGTGTTGCTCAATCGCGGCAGGCGAGGCAAGCTCGGTGCGGTCGATGCACTACGACCCGATCAGACCGCGATGCTCTCGGAATTCGCGCGGCGGCAGGGGGCACAGCGATGAGCCCGGCGCATGTCCTCGAACCGACATACACGGCGATTAAGCAAAAGTTGCTGGATGGAGCCTGGCACCCGGGCTCTCGCCTGGAGAGCGCGCGGATCGCCGACCTGGTAGGCGTCAGCATGACCCCGGTTCGCGACAGTCTCAATCGCCTTGTTGGCGAGCGCTTGGTGGACCTGAGGCCAGGTTTCGGCTTCCATGTGCCGCGGCTCTGCACGTTCGACCTTCGTGACCTCCTAAAGCTCAACCTTTCGCTGGTGGGCCTCGCAGTGAAGCGCACGGGCCAAGCTGGGATCACTGATATCGGGACCGGCGAACCCGACCTCGCCCTGCGCTCGCGTGCGTTGTTTAGCAGCATCGCTGCAGCCGCGCGCAACGAGGCCCTGGCGGACGCAATAGAGTCGCTCAATGATCGCCTTCATCCTTTCCGGCGGATCGAGGTCGAGGTCTTGCGCGACGCCAAACAGGAAGTCGCAGATCTCGAGGCCACGGTGATAGACTCGCCCGGGCGGCAGACTGCGGTCGCTATGCGGCGTTATCATCAGCGCCGGATTTCTGCTGCGCCACGCCTCGTTGCCATGTTACAGCAAATTCATCCGACCAGAAGCTGACGCCGATTGGTCGTTGACTCTTGCCAAGTCCCTGCAATCGCGCCATCTTCTGCGTAGGCAGCACGAACAGCTGGCATAAGCTGCCCGGACTACAATTCCGCCAGGCATCAAGCACGCCTGTCCCGATGGACCGGTGGTCGGTCATCGCCACGTGAGGCCGGCACAGACCTGACTCCAAACGCAGTCGGCAACTACCTTGCCAGGCTGCCGGGATCATGCCGGCTTCGGTGCCAATGTGTCTCCTACCAGATTTTCCCCTGCGCTGACGTCGCCGCGCGACAGCACGCTCGACAAGGCGTACCGCGAAGAGGAGGCCAGATTGAAGCGCTACTTTGATTGGAAGGCAGGGCCAGACGCATCCGCGGATCTGGTGCAGGATGTCTTTGTCAGGGCCTTGGGCAGAGGTCAGACTGAGCGCCTGGAGAACCCGGCAGGTTATCTCTGGCGCATTGCCCAGAACCTCGTGATCGACACGTTGCGTGTCCGGAAGCGACGCGGACCGCTGGTCCAGTTCGACGATACGCAGCATTCGCCCGATCTTGCCGATCAGGCTGCGATACTCGAAGCTGCCCAGTTGCAGTTACGCTACGAGACGGCACTTGCGGCACTCCCCAAGAGGACGCGCGACATATTCCTGATGCATCGGGTTGATGAGCTGACCTATCAGGAGATAGCTCTGGTCACAGGCCTCACCACTGCGGGGGTCGAATATCACATGTCCAAGGCGCTTGCACACCTTGCCAAACGTCTCGCAGTGCACAGGTGAGTCTTCAGCGATGAGTGGTGAGGGGGGATCCGACAGCGAACGCAACGCGGTCGCCACCGACGAGGCCGCGCACTGGTTTGTCATATTGAGGGGGCCTGATCCAGATCGACACCGTCCGGATTTCGTGAAATGGCGCGACGCAAGCGAGCTGAACCGCGTGGCGTTTGAGCAGGTGGCTGCCACCTTTGATGGAGCTGAGGTGCTCAAGAGGTCGGCCGCGCCGCGGCATCGTCGGCCGCCGCTTCTCCGTCTGGATACCCATTCATGGATTGGGGGCGCTCTTGCGACAAGTGTCGCTGTCGCCCTTGCCACAGGTGTTGTCAGGGGACCACTGCTCAAGCTGCAACAGACTGCGTCAGATGGGCGTGCCACCACATTCGCTACCAGGCATGGCACGATGCGCACCGTGCAACTCGCGCAAGGCGCAAGCATTGCATTGGATTCTGCGACTGAAGTGCACTTCGAAGAGCAAGACGGCGAGCCAGTTGTCACCGTGGTCAAGGGACGTGCCCAGTTGCGTCTTCCCGGCGGTGGGACTGAATGGGTGGTGCGTGTGGACGACAGCGAGATAATCTCCCGAAACGGCATCTTCGATGTGAGCTGGAGCGGTGGCAAGGCGCCATATGTGCAGCTCTATGCAGGAGAGGCCATGACGCGGCCCGTCCTGCAAAGCGCAGGCTATGTCGTCGGCGGGCGTGGGCTTCCCACAGGCCTGTCCATGCGTCTTGCGAGAGGCCGGGCCGAGCCGCTGCAGCCGCGCTTTGCTGCAGATGAGCGAGATTGGCCACAAGGGTGGGTGCAGTATCGCAGTGTCCCTTTGGCTGACCTCTTGCACACCGTAAACCGCTACGCCGCCAAGCCCATCATTCTTTCGGATCCTGCGCTTGGTAGACTTCGCATTTCCGGCCGCTTCCGGATCGTCGATCCATCCGCGGTTGCCCGAAACATGGCGCGCGTCTTTACCCTGACGGTCTCGGAACGTCCCGAGGGATTCTACATCGACCGACCCTGAAAATTTATTTGCAATTGCAACTAGGGTCACGGCCGATCCCGACGTCATTGCCCTCATAGCCCGGCTGCTCTCGCGCAACCGGATCAACGAGAATGAGGGAACTATCGATGACCTGCTCACCCCGGTTGCTTGCCAGTTTGCTTGGCGGCGCATGCGCCGTGCTGATCGCAACGCCCGCTCAGGCGCAAGAAGCGCGCTATGATTTCGAGATCTCCGAGACTGATCTTGGTGCAGCGCTCATGGCTGTTGCCGCCAAGGCGGGGTGGCAGGTCTATGCTCCGGCCGAGGCTGTCAGCAGTCGTCGGGTCGAACCCTTACGCGCAAGGATGACGGTGGAACAGGCCGTGACCAGGCTTCTGTCGGGAAGTGGACTACAGGCGAGTTTTTCGAACCGTACGATCGTCGTTACCATGCCCCGCGAGGCTGCATTCTCTGGGGATAACAATGCGCCGATCGTCGTCACAGGATCATTGATCCGTGGTGCCGAAGTGGCAGCGCCCGTGATCAGGCTGTCGCGCGAGACCATCGTGGCTGCCGGGCAGACCGATACCGGCGAGGCCTTGCGGGCGATTCCGCAGAACTTTGCAGGTGGTCAAAACCCGGGGGTTGGAACGGGTGCGGGCCTGATCAACACCAACGTCAACTCGGCAGCCAGCGCGAATCTGCGCGGCCTGGGACCAGACGCAACACTGACGCTGCTCAACGGCCACAGGCTGCCCTACGATTCGGCTTTTGGTGGCGTCGATATCTCCGCGATACCGGTTGCGGCGCTCGAGCGCATCGAAGTTGTGCCCGATGGTGCCTCGGCCCTCTACGGTTCCGATGCGGTGGCCGGTGTCGTCAACGTGATCCTGCAGCGGAACTATAGCGGCCTTGCAACGTCGGCGCAGATCGGCGCCGCAACCGATGGCGGCTATTTTCGCCAGCAAGCCGATGTCGTGGGCGGCACGCAGTGGTCCTCCGGCGGCGCCATGCTGGCTTACGACTATGCGCACAATTCCGCGATCTCTGCCGAGCAGCGCAATTACGCATCCTCGCTCGACGCCCGGGCGTCGTTGTACCCGGAGCAAAGGCGGCACGCCGCGCTGATGACGCTTTACCAGGATTTGGGTGAGCGCCTCACCTTCAGCATGGATGTGCTCTATTCGAGGCGGACATCGCGTACGATCGGCGGTACCGCATCTGCGCGCTATCTGTTCTCGCCGCGGGTCACCACGTTTTCCATCGCTCCAGAGCTGCGTTTGGAAGCAGGAGGTGACTGGAGCATCAAGCTCCTGGGCGCCTTCGGGCGCGACCGCACTCGCTACCATACGACCTTCACCCCCTCGGGTAGCACGCCCACGGTAACCCAGGGTTGCTACTGCAACGATGCCACTTCGGCAGAAGTCAATGCAAGCGGCCCACTCTTCGCACTGGCTGGTGGTCCCGCTCGCCTCGCCATCGGCGGCGGCTATCGCGATAATGGCATGAACTTCACCCGGGTTGTCGGAGGGACGTTGGCGCAAGCCTTCGAGGTGTCGCGCCACAGCGTCTATGGATTCGGGGAAGTGTTCCTGCCCTTTGTTGCCTCAGAAAATGGCATCGCCGGAATCAACCGGCTCAGCCTGTCAGCCGCCATGCGCTACGAAGACTACCCGGGCATGGCACAGGTTGCGACGCCGCGATTGGGCCTGATCTACGCGCCCGTGCACGATGTTACGTTCAAGGCCTCGTGGGCGCGATCGTTCAAGGCGCCAACGCTGTACCAACAATATGTCGGGTACCAGGCCTACCTCCTGCCTGCAGCAGCCTTCGGGGCCGGCACAGGCGCTCAGGCGGTTCTGTATACCAGCGGCGGAAATCCTGTTCTCAAACCCGAACGGGCGCGTTCGTGGACCGCCGGGTTCGTGATTACCCCCGCTGCTTTGCCAAACCTGACCTTCGAAGCGAGCTATTTTGACATCCGTTATCGCGACAGGGTCGTCCAGCCCATTGCCGGTTCGATCGCAGCTGCCTTTACCGATCCTGCTTACGCTTCGCTGATTGATCGCGATCCCGATGCAGGTCGACTGAGCCAGCTCATAGAAGGGGCACAGCTCGGTCTGCAGAACTTTACGGGCCGCGCCTATGATCCCGCCGCAGTCGTCGCGTTGGTCGACAATCGCAATCTCAATGTCGCCATTCAGAACATCAAAGGGGTCGATGCGTCTCTCAACTGGCGCAAGGACCTGAGATCGGGTCGTTCGCTCACGGCCAATCTTGCCGGCTCGTGGCTCGACAGCGGCCAACAGGTCAACGCGGCGTTGCCCGAGGCCGATCTTGCGGGGACCCTGTTCAATCCGCCGAAGTTCCGCGGTCGCGGCAGCGTCGCTTACCAGTCGCGTGAGGTTCTGGCGTCGGCCTATGTCAATTACACCGGTGCGCTTGCCGACCGCCGCTTCGCGACGCCTGTGCGCATTGCATCACAAGCGACAGTCGATCTTGCGCTCCGTTATACCGCGATTGCCGGTGTAGGTGACGAACCGGGTCTGGCCCTCTCGCTTGTCGTCAACAACATCGCCAACAAGAAGCCGCAGATCATTCGAACGACGGGGCCGACCGACACACCCTATGACTCGACAAACTTTTCTCCGATTGGCCGCTTCGTGGCCCTTGGCGTGTCGAGGCGATGGTGATGCTGGCCGGCGCGGCGCTCATATTGGTTCAGGCTGTCATGCCCGGGGTTTCCGTCCCCGAAACGTCTGCAGCAGTCGACCCTTGCCTGTCGCTTGAAGGGGAAGCCTTGAGGCCAGGCAAGGACAAGGGCAGCGAGCTCACTTCCGGCGATTTGGCGACTATGGCCGACATCGGGCGTTCGGATCCCAACGAATCTGCCAGCCCATTTGGCGTATCGCCCGACGGGAAGCAAATCGCCTTCCTCGTGCGCCGGGCCAATCCGCAAGCCAATGCCTTCTGCCAGAAGCTCATGGTCGCGAGCCTGGTCAGGGAGGGAGCGCCGCCGCGAGAGATTGACCGCGGCGGCGCTTTCATCCGCGCGACATTCGCCTTGCGCAATTTCCCTGTTGTCGGCGCAGGGTACGCTCAGGTCATCACCCCGCGCTGGTCTCCGAATGGCCAGCGTATTGCCTTTCTCAAGCGCGTGTCGGAACAGACCCAGGTCTGGACCGTGAACGTGGCCGGCAACGCTCCGGCGAGGCAAGCAACGGCTCTGCCCGACGATGTCGAGGACTTTCGCTGGAGCACAGACGGGAAGGCACTCATTGCGCAAACGCGGCCATCACTGCGTGAAACGAACGCGCGGATTGGAGCTGAGGCGCGGACGGGCTTTGTGTTCGACGATCGCTTCTCGCCGCAGTTTGCGGATCGTCCCTTGCCCACAGGGCCGATGGTCATGTCGTATACCGCGGTAGACGATGCTGGTCTTGTGCGCCCTGCCACTGATGCCGAAATCGGTGCCTTCGGGAACCAGCGCGCCACTCCGGGCGACGAAATCCCGGTCGGGGCGCGGGGTTTTACAAAGAGAGGGGATGGCGGCGCCGCCTGGATAGAGAGCAAGGCCCCCGGTCGACTGATCGCGCCGACCCGCCTTGTCCTGCGACTGCCAGGCGGTGCAACCCGGCTTTGTGACACGGCGCTCTGCGACGGCGCACGGCACCTGTGGTGGGCAGCCAATACTGGGGACCTCTACGTGCTGCAGAAGACCGGATGGGGGCAGAGCCAGACAGGCTTGCTGCGCTGGAACGTGTCCTGGCCTCGCCCAAAACGTGTTTTCGTGACCGAAGATGCTTTGATCGGCTGCACGATGTCTGGACCCGAGCTTGTCTGCGCGCGCGAGAGTGCCGCGCGACCCCGCCGCCTCGTCGCGATTGATCCTGCGACGGGTCGGGAGCGCCTGATCCACGATCCGAACCGCGACTGGTCAAGGTTCACACTCGGCGCGGTCCAGCGGTTGCGGTTTCGCAATACCTTTGGTGTGGAAAGTTTTGCCGACCTCGTGCTCCCGCCGGATCACGGGCGAGGGCAGAAGCGCCCCCTCGTTGTCGTCCAGTACGGCAGCGACGGATTCCTTCGCGGCGGCACCGGTGATGAAGTCCCTGTCCAGGTGCTCGCCGCGAAGGGATTTGCGGTGCTGAGCTTTGCCCGTCCAGACTTTCCGGCCTGGGTCATGGAGGCAAAGGACGAGCAGCAACTGCGGGCGCGCAATCGTACCGACTGGCTCGATCGCAGAAGCGTGCAGTCCTCGCTCGAGATGGCCATTGCACAGGCCATCGCCACAGGCGCTGTTGATGCCGACCGGATGGGGATCAGCGGGTTCAGCGACGGGACGTCCACCACCCAATGGGCGCTGATCAATTCGAAGCTGTTCAAGGTCGCGAGCCTGGGTGCGTGCTGCGAGGATATGCTCTCCTATCCGCTCGCAGCAGGCCCCTATTTCGAGAGGTTCGGGCGCGAAATGGGCTACCGCTTCTTTGAGGGCGACGCCCCGGATTTCTGGAAGCCGATGTCACTGGTGCTCAACGCGGACAAGATTGAGGCACCGATTTTGGTCCAGACCGGCGACAGCGAATACGAGGCGGGTCTCGATGTCTTTGCTGCCTTGCGCAAGCAGGGCAAGGCCATCGAAATGATCGTGCTGGAGAACGAGCCGCATTTCAAATGGCAACCTGCGCACCGGCTTGCGGTCTATGAGCGCTCGGTCGACTGGTTTCGCTTCTGGTTGATGCACGAGATGGATTGCTCGCCCGACAAGCGCGATCAGTACGAGCGCTGGAAAGCCATGCCAGGCGCGCCTGCGCCTGCTGCTCTTCGCTGCAAATGACCAGATGGGGAATTTTGAGCCACGCTGGAGATCAAGGCTGCCAAGAGCGCGCCCAAGCCTCAGCTTCCACAAAGTCCAGCAGTCGATAGATTATCGGGTCTTCTCCATGCGGGTCGCTGGCTAAGGCCTGATCAATCGCGACCGCATCGAGTAGTCCGTTGGCCATCAGCAGGCCCCCGCGAAGCATATCCCGGATCAGCGCCGGATTCTGAGCGAAGATAACGCGCATGGCGCTGTCGGGACCGGCCTTGGACACGCGGCGTACGATGGCACCGGGCAGTTCTTGCGAGAACGCTGCACGGGCCAGTGCCCGATTGATTCCGCCTTGGCACCAGATCCATGTCGGGATCGACAGGCACAGCTCCACGAGGGGTTGGCTCATCAAGGGTGAGAACTGCAACGGGTCGGCAGGACCGCCGGCGGAATGGATGAAGTTCTGCGTCCGCAGCAACAATGCCATGTGATTGACCTTCCCCGGATGCTTGAACGGAACCGCCTGTCCCGGGTCTCCTATTGCAGCCGGCGCGTCACAGGCGGGCACATCGTTTGCCAGCAATCGCCGGTCAGCCGTCCAGGCTGCAGGCCGAGCTCCCCGCCGCGCCCGCAAGGCCAATGCGCGTGCCATGGCCGGCACGGTCGTTTGTGAGATCCGACACATGTCGAGATAAGTTGCCGCCGTGCCGCGCGACAGGCCCTCGTTGCGCCAACGGTCGAGGATCGGCGCCGGAGAATGCAGATAGCAGAACAGATTGTCGCCGCCATTGCCATCGGAGACCGCGCTTGCCCCATACCGGCCAGCGGCTTTGATTGCTTGGCGCCGGACTTCCTGCATGAACGCCTTGCCCGAAGGGCGCGCCAACCCGAGCGAAACCGGAATGGTCAGATCGACCATGCGGGGATCGTAGCGAGCCTCGATGGTTTCGACGCCCAACGCATTGGCAAGCATCCGCACTGGCACGCGCTCATCACCGCTGGGATCGCCCGTTGCAATCGTCAGGCAGGCGAAGTCCTGACCCGCCGTCGCAAGCGCGGCGGCGATCAGCGAGGAATCGACTCCGCCCGAGGCTGATACCAGCAGGCGGCCGGATACGCTTCCCCACGCTTGCATGACGCGTTGTGCCGTCGTGCGCAATTCAACGGCCAATTCGTCAAAGGATCGGGTCGCTCTGTCCGGCATGAATTGTGCTGCGGTCCACACGGCCACGGATTTTACGCCGCCGTTTGAGCATGAGGTAATGTGTCCCGCGGGCAGTTCTTCGATGCCGGTGAGGCAGGTTCGTTGACCGCGCCATTCCGGCCGTTGGAGATGAGCGGCCAAGTCAGACCAGGAAACGCTCGCTTTGGAAACGGACGGCGTATGCAGCAGCTTCGGGTCGCTTGTATAATACTGGCACGCGGCGGTCTCCGACCGGAAAACTGGCAGCAGTCCTGACGGATCCGGGTAAACGCACAGCTGCAGTCCATCGACAAGAAGGGCTGCGAAGGCGCCCCAATATTCGCGCGTAAGCCATGACGCGAAGCTTGATGCGTCAGGACACTGCAAGATTTCTCGGGGCAGGCGGGTGACACGTCGGCCGGTCGTCCTTTCGAACAGATAGCCGATCACGACACCGCATTCGCCAGCGTCCAGAACGTGCTCCTCGTGCTCGACCCACAGGCGAGGGCTATCGGGTCCGGGAACGCGGCCCGGCCAACTGGTCGACAACGCGATGCGCTCGACGTTGCCCGCACTCGCTTTCGGGCAGGTCAACAGGAAGCGGACCGGTTTCACAGGATCAGGATCGGTTTGTAGCGTGCCGCCTCTTCCACGCTTTCGTTAAGCAGGAGGTGACCGGCCTGCACCTAGCAATGGGCGGCAAAGGGCCTGAGCTTGACGCCAATGATGACCTGACAAGCGCAGTCCGATTTCGCCATCAAGTGCGCAAGCGCGATCGAGCGGGGCAAGCATCGGTCGATTGCGCTTCGAACAAGCCCAGCGTCCTCGAAGGCCTTCACCAGTGCGGCGTGTTCCGCACCGAAAGGTCTGCGCGCGTGCCGCGAGCACAGCACTGAACGCAACTCTGACAGAACCATCTGCAAGCCACGCCTGGCCAGCCTGCGCTCGATAGCACACTGGTCCCAGAGCGCGCGAGCGATCAGGGAAGGCGAGAAGCCGCATCCCTGCAGATCGGCGGCCTCTAGGGGATGGATGCCACCCCCTTGTGCGCGAAGTGGAGTGAGTGAAACGAACTGGTCAAGTCCTGCTGACTGCAACGCGGGGGCAGTTGCAACGTCATTGACGAGACTGGCGAGAAAAGCGGCATTGGCACTTTCCGGCAAACGGAAGTAGCGGTCGCGAGCCAGATCGAGGAACAGCGCCGTATCTTCGATAACGCAGAAGCTCAATGCGGGGAGGGGAGTGGTCATGGGAAAACGCGCCGAAGGGCGCATGCCCTGAAACTGGGACATGCGCCCGAGCCGGTCACTCGGCAGCGATCCCGGGGAGGAACCGGAGGTTGCCACCGCTGACGTCGAGTTCGACGATCGCCTGGCCCTTGGTGGTGGTCGAGGCTTCACCCAGATCGATCAGGGTGTCCTCGCGGGGGGTGTCTTCGGTCATGATCTTCATCCTTCTTGGCTAAACGCGACTCCATTGTCGCAGGCCAAGGATGATCCCGACCGGCATTGCCAGCCATTTTATAATGGCTTTATTTTGAGCGGCTTGGGACAGGGATATGAAATGACCGGGACATGAAACGGATCGTTGGGGACCCACACCGCAGCCTTTAGCTTTTCGGCCTGGACATGCGCAGCGGCGACCCGGTCACTCAGGAGCAGCGGCGCAACGCAAATCAATTGCATCATGGCCCTGCAACTGCCCGGAGAAGAAGCACAGTTCTTGATAAATTGATAGAATACAGTGTGTCAAAGAGTATTCATATTGGTGCATTGCTCGTAATTTGCTGCTAGGCTGACGGCACGATGCGCACCGGTCTCGATCATCTCCCAGCACACAAACAACGTGAGCTTGAGCGCGTCGTGCAGCTTGTTTTCGAGGAGTTTGAAGACAGCTTTGCTCTGGCGCGCCGCGAATGGAAGAAGCAGGGCCGGATCCTGAAGGTGGTGCTTTACGGCTCCTATGCGCGCGGCGGCTGGGTCGACGAACCCCACACCGCCAAGGGCTACAAGTCTGACTACGACCTCCTCATCATCGTCAACGATGCGCGGCTGACCGACCGGGTAAAGTGCTGGTCGCGGCTCGATGAGCGCCTGATGCGCGAGTACGGAGTGACGGGCACGCTCAAAACGCCCGTCAACTTCATCGTCCACACACTGGGCGAGGTGAACGACGGCCTGGCGCATGGGCGCTACTTCTTCATCGACGTCGCGAGGGATGGCATCGCGCTGTGCCAGGCGGACGATGAGGAACTGCATCAGCCAAAGCCCAAGACGCCTCAGCAGGCAGTGGCAATGGCGCGGGAGTATTTCGAGGAGTGGTACCCCGCTGCTACCAAGCGATATGAGGGCGGCCGTTTCTACTTTGATAAGGGATATTGGAACGACGCTGCTTTCGACTTTCACCAGGCAGTTGAGAGATTATACCACTGTGTCCTTCTCACGGTGACATTCTACACGCCACACGTGCACAACCTTGGCTTCTTGCGCACCCAAGCCGAGCGGCTCGATCGGCGGCTCGTTCATGTCTGGCCGACGGACAACCGCAAGCAGCGCGGGATGTTCGAGAAGCTCAAGGAAGCCTATGTGAAGGCCCGATATTCCAAGCATTACCGGATTTCTGGCGAGGAATTGGCTTGGCTCGCAGAGCAGGTCGAAGAACTCGGTCGCGTGGTCCATGCGATCTGTTCGGAGCGCATAGCCGAACTCGAAGCGCAGGTCCGGCGGCAGACGGCCTGAGCTGTGATTTCGATGCTTGGTCGGAACAGGGTTTGACTTAGCTGACCGGATCGTGTCAGATGCTCCTAGCGCAATCCCTTTCGAGCTGGCACGCCTGTGGAGGCGTGAATGTTTCGGTATCTGGCACTTGGTCTGGCGACTCTCGGATTTGCCCCGTCAGCGCATGCGCAGTCTGTCGAGCTAATGGCTTTTGCACCAGCAGAACCAGATGATATTGAAGACCTGCGCAAATCAAGGTGGCTCTCGGTCCCGAGCAGTCCTGTAAACGCTGCAATGCGCTCCTTCATCCGCGCCAACGCCGATCTGCGGACCACACCAGCGCACAACCAGATCGCCTATTCCTCCTGTCCTTTCGCGCCGTATGTTCCGGCACCTTGGCTCTCTGCGAAGGTCGAAGGACGACGGCAGATGCATTATGCCGATATAGCGAGAGCGGCGTGCGAAGCGGGCATTTCGCCAAGTCTGTTAGAGGCGGTGGTCGCACAGGAGTCCGGTTACAGAACACTGGCCATAAGCAGGGCAGGCGCCAAAGGGCTGAGCCAACTCATGCCCGGAACAGCCGATGCGATGGGGGTTGCAAGGCCATTTGAGCCGATGAGCAATTTGCGCGGCGGAGCTCGTTATCTGCGCAAGCAGTTGGTCCGGTTCCGCAGAATCGACCTTGCGCTGGCAGCGTACAATGCAGGTCCAGAGCGTCGGGCGCTCAGTGACGGCCGCATTCCGGACATCGGCGAGACGAAGGCATATGTTCGATCAGTTCTTAACAATTGGAAGAGGATCGCCAAGCACGCCCTCCACGCCGAAAATTTACAGCGACACACTTTGGTAGTGGGCAGTGCATCAACCGGGAGGGCGGCTGTTCTGGCGCCTTTCAAATAGCTGGGTTCTCCCGGTGTATGGCGATGATTGCGGACGATCCGGAACGGCAGGTTTTAGAATCCGGAACGGGATAGCGGACGTTCAAACGGGTCGGAGTATGCATCAATCCTTGCCGCTGGGCCTGTATCAGCGTCCTTAAACAGAAATAGATTGCAGGCCGTATGATGTGCCACGGTGCTAAGACTATGCCACTGCACTTTCAGATGCTGTGGTGAAGATACCGCGTTGCGCTGACCGCGATCATTCCGGCCGCTGCCAATCAAGAACTACCCAGTTAGCGTCCGCGGTCGTGGTGTAATTTCCGGTGCAGACTGAGGTGCCGCTGGTG